>JAFOEH010000122.1 GCA_017380275.1 Alistipes sp. | reverse complement strand
TCCAACTACACTACTAAATTGAATCTTAAAAGTTAAACGCGAACGAGGGTGCCCAATGTTTGGGCACCCTCGTTCGTTAAAGCCTTTGCACCTAAGCCGCGGCGACAAAGCCACCTGCTACAAAGCCACCTTGAAGATACACTTCTTAACGTGGCCTTCGCCCAGCATCGGGGCGTGACCATCCTCGGGGAAGAGGATCGAGAACTGTCCCTCGCCAACCGAGTAGAAGCACTGCGGAATATCCGTGAAGAGCTGAATATCCTTCTGCTCGTCAAACTCAGTCTCCGCCGTGAGGCAATCCTTCTTCTCGCTCCAGCCGAAGATCTCGTTAGGGCCACTGAGCAACAACTGAATATCGATATACTTGCGGTGCAACTCCAGACGAGCAGCGCTAACCTCGCGCAGATCCAGCTCCTGCACCATTACGAAGATATTGTCGCCATCGATATCGTGACGGCCACAAGGCAGCGATGCCACATCGTTGTTATCGATAAAATCGAACACCGCCTGAAAACGCGGATGAAGCGCCGCGTACTGCGCTTTGTTTTTAAGTGAATCGAGAATCATAACTATTTGGGTTAATTGGTTTTACGATTAAATTTCAACCTCACAAATACGGGATAGTGATCCGAGTACTTCACACCTTGCTCCACCTCCTCAACGCCCTGCCGTAGCTCCATCGCCTCGCGAAGTTGCTCCTTTGATGGTGCCTCCAGGCGGTTACCGTACCTACGCACCAGCACCGTATCAGCATTCTCACCTCGGCCCTTTACCGCCTGCTCCAACGTCCACGAATCGACAACCTCGTACGACAACGGCTCAAACTCCTCGGTTGCAAAGACATAATCAATTCTAAGCATATCGAAGAATCCGCGATACGTATTCGAGTAGCCGCGTCCCACCTCACGGAACGCATCACTGAGTCCCCGTGCCACACGGCGATAGGTGTACGAAACGGGCGTATCGTTAAAATCTCCGCACACGATAGTCGGGTACGGCGACTGCTCAATCATCGTCTTGAGCGTATCTGCCTGCTCGGCTCGTACTTTGTTATTCTCGGCCAGACGATTAATCATATTGCGCACGCGCGAAAGGCTATCGTCATCGAAATAGTCGTGATTCTCGATAAATAGACTCTCGTCGCGACGAATTGCCGTCGTATGGAGATGCGAATTGAATATTCTTATCGTGTCGTCCTTGAGCTTATTCTTAATCACCACATCGGCCCACACAAAGTTTATCAACGTATCCACCCTGCCGGCCCTCACTATCGGGTAACGGCTGTAGATCGCGGGGCTCAGATTCACTCTCGAGAGTGATCTCGGCATCGAGTACATTGGCGCAAACAACGAGTCGGCAATATCACTGAAGCCCATCTCCTGCAAGCAGAGAATATCGGGATTGAGCGCCTTTATCACCTTCGCCACCGAGTCGATGCATCGCTCGCCATCGTCGTCGATGAAGCTGCGCACGTTGTACGTCAGCACCTTCATCGCGCTGCGGTCGTATTGTTTTCTGAGGTTAGGTTCGGTATATACTCTTCGCAGCTCAACCTTGTAAAATAGCGAGAGCTGAAACACTCCGCTGAGTGCCACCAGCATCATCGGCACAGCTATCCATAGTCGCCAGCGCAGAAACCAGTATAGCGTCAGCAACGTCTGCGCAATATATACAAACGGAGCTACCACTCCCAGAGTCGAGAGCTCGTTATACTCGCGCGGATCCAGTCGCGGCACGATGAGCGTAAGGATGAAGAGCGTCACAATGCCTAATGTCACCGCACCCATCACCACGTCGATCAGATTCCCGACCGCCGAACGCTTGCGTCGTGTACGACGCGACGAGGAGTATGTTTTTCCGTAGTAGTCTGCCATAGCGCCCCCAAGCAACCAGTTTTAGAAGAATATCTTGCGCTGCTTGCGCCACCATAGGAGCAGACCCAGTCCCCACAGCATACCACCCAGATGTGCAAAGTGTGCCACACCCGACTGATAACCCGACAGGCCGAAGAATAGCTCCAGCAAACCATAAATCAGCACAAACCACTTCGCCTTCAGCGCAATGGGCGGAAAGATCAGCATTATGATATTGTTGGGATGCAACACGCCAAAAGCCAGCAACAATCCGAACACCGCACCCGAAGCACCCACCGTCGGGGTGTAGAGGTACTGCATTGCCGCCTGCAAGCCACCAGCCGCTATAGCGTGCTGATACTCGGCATATCCCACACCCATCTGCAGCAGAGCTGCGCCCACGCCACAAACCATATAATAGGTGAAGAATCGCTGCGATCCAAGCTCATACTCCAGCTGTCGGCCAAACATCCACAGCGCGAACATATTGAAGAACAGATGCGACACACCGCCGTGCAGGAACATATATGTAAAGAGCTGATAGCTATGGAACAGCGGGCTCTCCACATTAAACAGCGCAAAGCGCATCAGTAGTTCCTCACCAATGGGCAGGAGCGTTGTTGCCAACAGCGCCACGCAGTTAGCTATGATAAGATTTTTTACCACCGGCGGGGTGATATTCTGTCTGTATGCGTACATATTTCTCGTTTTTCTGCGCCACGCTGCATAGGGATTTGATGCCCCACCGCCTCCTCGCTTGCCTCCGGCGCCCTTTGTTAATTCAATTTTGCTTTAAGTTCCTCGGTCGTAAGCTCTGCCATAATGGCCTTTCCCGATGGCGAGAAGGAGTAGTTCTCCGCGGCACATAAACGTCCCAGCAACTCCTCTGCCTCCTTCACCGACAACTGTCGCGTGATTTGACGTGAAGCCCTGACAGCCATCATTCGGGCCATATCCTCGCGCATACGTTCCCGCGCATCACCACTCGTCTCCACCTCGCGCAACAGATCGTAGAGCAGCGTATCCGCACTCTCGCCCACAATGCTCGAGGGGATGCCACACAGCTCCACCTCGCAATCCTCCATTAGACGAATATCGAAACCCAACGCCGCAAACTCCACCTCGTGTTCTCTGAGCAGCGCATAATCCTCCACCGAAAGTACCAATCGTTCGGGGAACAATAGCTGTTGCGACGGAGCTGCACCCACGCCAAGCATCGACATATACTCATCATACAAAAGTCGCTCCTTTGCTCTACGCAGATCGACAATCATCGTGCGTCCTGCCGCCATCGCTATGGCATATCCACCTTTAAGTGGCATCACAGCCGAGAATTCCATCTGCTCCATCTGCACGATTGTCTGCTGCACAGCCGAAGGGATAAACTCCAACGAGCTCTCGCCCTCCATCGTACCGAACGCCGACATATCTATCGCCTCAAATGCCGATGATGTAATCTCTCGATACTCCTCCACCGGCTCTGCCTGCGTCACTGGTTTCGGAATAAACTCCTGCGTCACTGGTTTCGGCATAAAATCCTCTACCTCAATCTGCGCAAGTCCTGCCGAAGGAATCTCTCTGAGCGCAAAATCTCCCATCGAAGCCATATCCGACCACGCCACATCGCGCAGACGATCCACCGCCTCACTCGGTGCTGACGCTCGCTTCGCAGGGCTCTTTTTCGCACTCGGCAACTTCACTCCCAACAGCTGCATCGGATCATCAAACGCAGCCTCTATATCCTTCTGCGACGCCGACGCATCTATATAATTGTCGCTAAACGGGTTATACCCCTCAACCATAGTGCTTCGCGGCTCGCTGTACACCTGATTTGCAGGATCTCCAAGCACGGGAATATCTATCGCCACACTATTCTCGAAATCCATCATCGAGACATTTCCACTTTTGGCGAGTGTGCTACGCACCGCCGCCAAGATTATCTGACACACCTCCTCCGCATCGGCAAAACGCACCTCAGTCTTGTGTGGCGAGACGTTCACATCCACCCTCTCAGGCTCGACCGTAAGGTATAGGAAGTACGATGGCGAGTCCTTCTCCGGGATCAGTTTCTCATATGCCTTCATTATCGAGCGATATATCTGCGGCGAACGGAAATATCGCCCGTTGACGAATAGATACTGCTCGGCATTCTTCTGCTTGGCGGCCGCAGGTCGTCCCACATAACCCTGCACCTTCACAATCGTGGTATCGACATCCACCTCCAGCAAATTGGTCTTGATATGGCGTCCCACGATACCTATGATTCGCTCCTGCAGCGATCCCGCCTCAAGCGTTATGATAGGCATATCGTTCGACATCAGCTCGCACCTCACCGCCGGATTGCACAGCGCCACCTGACGGAATACCTTCTTTATCTCGGTCACCATCTTCGAGCGGTCGCTGTTGAATTTACGTCGTGCAGGGGCCGTATAGAAGAGGTTGCGCACCATAAACTGCGAACCTACGGGGCACATCGTCGGGCGCTGCGAGATGAACTCTCCGCCATTTACTATGGTCTCCGTACCCACCTCATCCTCCGATCGGCGCGTGCGCAACTCAACCTGCGCCACTGCCGCAATCGAGGCCAGCGCCTCGCCGCGAAAGCCGAAGGTCTGTAGACGATATACATCGTCAAAGTTGCGTATCTTACTCGTGGCGTGGCGATCGAAGGCCATACGCGCATCGAGTGGCGACATACCGCAACCGTTATCAATAATCTGTATGAGCTCCAACCCCGCATTACGGAAATTCACGGTCAAAGAGGTCGCTCCGGCATCGATCGAATTCTCCATCATCTCCTTTATGGCCGATGCAGGATTATCCACCACCTCGCCGGCCGCAATCTGATTGGCCACGATTTCGGGTAAAAGATGTATCTTATTCTCCATTTGGGGTTAGTGCTTTCTTATCGGACGTTACTCCAGCTCAATATCCTTAATCTCCAACTCGTCGCCCTCCTCATAGTCGTTGGGCACAATCACAATCGGAGCATAGGGATTAAACTCTTTGATCTCCAACTCCTGCTGAGCCTGCTCGCGCACGGCCTTATCCGTTGTAGCCATCTCGAAGATAGCTCCCAGACGCGGAACAATCATATAGATGAACAGGGCGATCAGAATCAAGCCCACACCCATCGTCCACATCTTCGTACGCTTGTCGGCGCGATGCTCCTTCTGCTCCTGCGCACGACGCATCTCTCGCGCCTCACGCTTGGCCTTGATGTATTTGCCGGGCGTGTACTCGCCGCTGTCGTCCAGGCGCTCGCCACGAAGCTCCGCACGACGCTGCTCACGCTCCTCCTTCACGGGATCGTAGTATCGCGGGATGTAATTGAACTTATTAGCGTGTCGCTTGTGTGGTGAGAAAAATCCCATAGTATTGCGGTTTTAATGTGTTTTATCTAAAAAAATTCTTCATTCTCTCGAAGATGTTCTGATTCTCGACGCTCTCGGCAGCCTTGAAGTGGGGCTGCTCGGCGAGCTTCTCCACCAACTTACGCTCCTCTGAGGTAAGCGACGATGGGATAGTAATATCCACCACAATAAGTATATCACCTCGTCCGTAACCATTCACATCGGGCAATCCCTTGCCCCTTAGGCGCAGCACCTTACCTGCGTGCGTACCCGCTGCAATCTTAATCTTGGCCTTGCCATCGATTGTCGGCACCTCAACCTCTCCGCCGAGTATGCAGGTCGTAACCGTAAGGTTAAGGTTATGAATCAGGTCATTTCCATCGCGCACCAGCTCAGGGTTGTGCTCCTCCTCAATCATCACGAGCAGATCGCCATTCACGCCGCCGTGGCGTGCCGCATTACCCTTGCCCTGCACCGTGACTGCCATACCCTCGCCTACACCGGCAGGAATCTTAATCTCCACAACCTCGTCGCCGCGTACCACGCCCTCACCCGAGCACTTGTCGCACTTGGCCGTGATAATCTTACCCTCGCCACCGCAAGTGGGGCATACGCCCTGCGTCTGCATACGGCCAAAGAAGGTATTCTCCACTCTCACCACCGTTCCCGTACCGTTACAGGTCGAGCAGGTTGTGTATGACGACGAATCCTTTGCTCCCGTTCCGCCACACTTATCGCAAGCGATTGTCTTGTTTATCTTCAGTTTCTTGGTCGTACCGTTGGCAATCTCAGCGAGCGTGAGCTTCACCTTCACGCGTATATCCGAGCCGCGATTTACTCGGCGACCACCTCCGCGCGATGAGAAACCTCCGAAGTGACCTCCGAAGATATCGCCAAACTGCGAGAATATATCCTCCATCGAGAATCCACCGCCGAAACCGCCGCCGAAACCACCTCCAGCAGCTCCGCTCATACCCGCGTGACCAAACTGATCGTAGCGCGCACGCTTCTCTTGATTCGACAATACGTCGTACGCCTCGGCAGCCTCCTTGAACTTCTCCACAGCCTCCTTATCGCCCGGGTTCTTGTCGGGGTGATACTTAATGGCGGCCTTACGATAGGCCTTCTTTATCTCATCGGCATTAGCGTTGCGCTCAACGCCTAACACCTCATAATAATCCCTTTTCTCTGACATCTTAAATTCACTTCATTACTCGCCCACAACCACCTTGGCGTAGCGCAATACCTTATCGCCCAGCATATAACCACGCTGCACGACATCTATAATCAATCCCTTTTTATCCTCACCCGCAGCGAAACGTGCCACAGCCTCGTGGAAATCGGGGTTAAACTCCACTCCCTGAGCCTCAATCTCGGTTACATTCTTCTGGCGCAGAGCCTCCTCGAACTTCTGCAACACCAGACGCTCGCCCTCTCGCAAAGCCGCAATATCCTCGCTCTTCTCCGAAGCGGCCACCGCACGATACATATCGTCCAGCACCGAGAGCATCGACTTAATCACATCGGCACCTCCGCTTGCCACCAGGTCCATCTTCTCGCGCAACGTGCGCTTACGATAGTTATCAAACTCGGCCTGCAGGCGCATATATTTATCACGCCACACAGCAATAACCTCCTCGGGCGAAGGCTCACGCTGCTCGGCAGATGAGTCGGCAGTATCGTCTGCCACATTGTCAGCATCTGCAGAGTCACCCTCTGCCATATTGTCGCAAGCAGTCGAATCATAGGCAGCAGAACCCTCCGCTGCATCAAATCCTTCCTGCTCCTTAACCTCCTGATCTTTAGCTTTCTCGTCTGTCATATCTATATGTTTTATCATTATTTCCTACTCTATTGGCGCAAATTGTATGCCCAACCCTATCCGATGATAAATATCGTCGGACGTTTGGCAATCTCAGGCACTCCGACCTTTTTCCACTGCCCCACGCTGCGCGTTACGATCAACTCCTCTGGCGAGGTAATATCGCACGCAACTGTCAAAAGCGTCTCCGCTACACAAACCTGTAACATCTGCTCCATCAGCTTCACGTTGCGATACGGCGCCTCGATGAAGATCTGCGACTGCCGCTCCTGATGCGCTCTGCGCTCCAACGCCTTGAGCGCTTTTGCTCTCTCGGGCGGCTTTACGGGCAGATAGCCGTTAAATGCAAAGGACTGTCCGTTAAGTCCCGACGCCATCATCGCCAGCAGTATCGACGACGGGCCCACAAGCGGCACCACACGAATACCCTTCTTATGACACGCCTCCACCACCAACGCTCCGGGATCGGCCACGCCCGGCACTCCCGCCTCCGATATCACGCCCGCCGAACGACCAGCCACGATGGGCTTGATCATCGCCTCAACGGCTGCTCCCGCTGTCGTATGCTCGTTAAGTTCAACAAACTCCAGCTCATCAATCTTGCGTGCAATACCGGCCTTCGACAGAAAACGACGCGCCGAACGCACATTCTCGACGATGAAATAATCCAGACTGTCAATCACCCGACGATTTGCCTCGGGCACAACATCGTACACAGGCGTTAGGTCCGAAATCGGACACGGAATCATATATAATATACCCTTCTCGGCCATTATTCTCTGACGTAAATTCGTTTAACTCGTGCCCCCACCGAGGTCATAATCTCGTACGATATTGTCCCCAGCACGCGGGCCATATCCTCCAGCGTGTTACCCTTTGCGGCGGAGAAGATTGTAACCTCGTCACCCTCCTTCACGCCCTCGATATCGGTAACATCTATCATACAACTATCCATACAGATGCGTCCTACAGTCGGAGCCACCTCGCCCGCCACTCGCATCGACCATCTGCCACCTCCCAAATGACGGTCCAGACCATCGGCATAACCTATCGGAATCGTCGCCACCACGCTGTCACGCTCCAGCCTTTCGCTTCGACCATAACCGATTGTCTCCCCTTTGGCTCGGTGACGCAGTTGCACGATGCGTGTCTTGAGTGTTGAGACGGGCTGCAACTCTTCATTATGGCAATATCCATAGCCGTAGAGTCCAAGTCCCAGACGACACATATCAAACGTCGCCTCAGGGAATCGCTCGATAGCTGCCGAATTGGCCGTATGTCGCAGCACCTCGTATGGCAGAGCCTTCGCAATACGGCCACTCATCTTATCAAACAGCGCAATCTGCTTGCGCGTAAAATCATCCTGCTCGGGCTCATCAGCACACGCCAGATGCGCAAATATCGTCGCCACACGCACCGCACGATTGCCCTTCACTCGCTCGATGAGTGCATCCACCTCCTCGGCCACAAAGCCCAATCGGTGCATACCCGTATCGAGCTTTATGTGAATCGGATAGCTCTGCTTGCCGTAGCGCTCGACGCTACGCACAAAATCCTCCAGCGAGTGGAAGCTGTATATCTCCGGCTCAAGCTCATAAGCCACCATCTGGTCGAAACTTCCCGCATCGGCATTCAGCACAACGATGGGCATTCTCACCCCTTTCTCTCGCAGCGCCACACCCTCATCGGCAAATGCCACTGCCAAGTAGTTAATGCCCAGATGCTGCATCAGGTGTGCCACCTCCACATCTCCCGTTCCGTAGCTATGGGCCTTGACCATCGCCACCAGGCGGTGGTCCATCGGCAGGAAACGACGGAAGTAACCCACATTGTGAGTCATCGCATCGAGGTTAACCTCCAGCACCGTTGTGTGGCTACGTCGCTCCAGCGAGTGACATACGCGCTCAAAATGCGAGCCTCGGTTACCCTTGAGCAGAATCGTTCTATTTGCAATATCCTCCGACGTGAGCGAGCGCATCAACTGCTCGGTCGAGTCGTAGAATCGCTTGTTACACTTGAACTTATCGGCATAGGCCGAGATTCGCTCCCCCACGCCAATAAACAAATCGACCTCGGCGTGATGGACCATCGCTGCCACGCGGCCATAAAGCTCCTCGTCGCCCATTCCGCTCTGCAGTATGTCCGACACCACAGCCACCTTTTTCGAGCCGAGCGCCACGCGGCTGAGCGTATCGAGCGCCAGAGCCAACGAGTTTATATCCGAATTATATGAGTCGTTGATAATTGTCGATCCCTCGATTCCCTCCTTGACCTCAAGGCGCATCGCCACCTCCATCTTCTCCAACGTCACATCATCATATCCTATTGCTCGGCAGAGCGCTTTAACCAACTGTGAGTTTATACGTTGCACCTCACCGTGCTCCTCATCACCCTGCTCCGCAGCAGCATCTATCGCCTCAACCGGCAACGCCTCGACGGCCTTTGCCAGAAGAGGATACGATGAGTGATAAACCACCCTGTTCGCACGTCGAGCGAGTTGCAATTTCTCCTCAATCTTCTGCTCCACGCTCTCGAAGTTGGCCTGATGAGCGTCGCCTATCGACGTTACGACCACCACATCGGGACGTATCATCTGCTCCAGACGCGCCATCTCACCCCTTTGCGATATTCCCGCCTCGATGAGTGCCACCTGCTCGTCGCCCTCGATCATCAGCAGCGACAGCGCCACACCCAACTGCGAGTTATAACTCATCGGCGATGCAATCAGTTTCACCCCGGCGGGCAACGAACGAGCCGTCCACTCCTTCACCACCGTCTTGCCGTTCGAACCTGTGATACCTACCACAACACCCTCAAACCGGCCCCTGTGCTCAGCTGCCAAACGCTGCAATGCCACAATGGCATTCTCCACCATCACGCATCCGGCATCGTCGGCAAGTGCCACCTCGTGCTCCGTCATAAAGGCTCTGACACCAACACGATACATATCGGCAATGTAGTTGTGCGAGTCGTGATTCTTACCACGCATCGCCACAAACATCGCCCTCTGACCAAAGGCCTGGCTACGCGAGTCGGTGACAACCTCACCCACCTCGCAATCCACTCCACGCAGCTCGCCGCCACACATACGGGCTATTTCCGAAAGACGGTATTTCATCTATTATAAGCTATTATCAAATCTTACCACGGTGATTCCCGCGCCACCACGGTCAGCGTGTTCATCCGCCACTGAAGCCACCTGCGGAATGGTACGCAAGTAACGGCGAATCTCCTCCTTCAGGGCTCCTGTACCCTTATCGTGGAGGATTGTAACACCGCCAACGCCCACCATCAGCGCATCATCTACCAAGTCCTGCACCACCTCCAGCGCCTCCACAGCACGCATACCGCGCACATCGACGCTATCGCGGAAGTTCAGTTTGCGCGACGATATATCAACCGAGAGCACCGTACGCGGCTGCACGGGTTTAACCGACTTCTTGTACTCGGCATTCGACACCACGGTGAGCTTATCCTTATCGACCATCGTCAGAATCTGACCAAAAGCAACCTGCACCTTGCGTCCCTTGATGCTTTGCACCACGCCCGGCACCTCCTGTCCCGTGATGCGCACCTTCGCACCCACCTCGATGGGTTTCTGCTGAGGAGCAGCGCTCTGCTTCGGCTCCTCGACGGTCTGTCCTCGGCGTTTCTTATCCTCGTCACGGCGTGCCTTGCGACGCATCAGGCGCTCCATCTCGCGCTCCACTTTCTCGCTATCGAAGGCCGAATCGACACTATCCACCGTCGACTTAAAATCCTCCAACTCCTTGCGGGCCAGACGCGTAAGTTCCTTCTCGGCCTGCGCCTCCTTGATCGTGCGGATCGTATTCTCAATCTGGCGATTGGCATCAGCCACCAACTGCTGCGCCTCGGCCTTCGCCTTCTGCAAAATCTCCCGACGCTCCTCTTTGATTCGGGCCAACTGCTCCGTATAGCTCGACTCCAGCTCCTCGACCTTGCGGTCCGTCAGGCGGATACGGTCACGCTTCTGCGACCAGTAGCGCCTATCGCGTGCAATCTCTCGCAGCTGACGCTCCAGATTGATATGGTCGCTACCCGCCTTGTCGCTCGCCGTGCGGATAATATCCTCCGGCAGACCAATCTTGCGGGCTATCTCGATTGCGAACGAGCTTCCGGGCTTACCCTGCTCCAGCTTAAATAGCGGGCGGATATTCTGCACATCGAACATCATCGCGCCGTTTGCAATTCCTTCCGTTCCCGTCGCATAATATTTAATGTTCGAGTAGTGTGTCGTAATCACTCCGTAGCACCCCTTCTCCAGCAGTCGCTCCAGGATTGCCTCGGCTATCGCACCACCAATCACAGGCTCCGTACCCGAGCCGAACTCGTCAATCAGCACCAGCGTACGCGACGATGCCGCCTGCAGCATCGACTTCATATTCATCAGGTGCGACGAATATGTCGACAGGTCGTTATCCATCGACTGCTCATCGCCGATATCGATGCATATACTCTCAAATACGGGCAACTCGCTCATCTGCGAAGCCGTCACGGGGAAACCGCACTGAAACATATACTGCACCATACCCGTGGTCTTCAGACAGACCGACTTTCCGCCGGCATTAGGGCCCGAAATCACCAATATATGTTTCTGTCGGTCGAGCTGCATATCGAGCTTCACCAGCTCCTTCTTCTCACGCTTCAGCGTCTGCGCCAGCAGCGGATGGAACGCATCGCGCAACACCAACCTATCATCGAGCGACACTACGGGCATACCCGCCCCATTCTCAATCGCCCAACGCGCCTTGGCCCTCACAGCATCCATCTCGGCCAGATATGCGCTCGCATCGGCAATCGGCTCGCGGTCGGGACGTAACTCCTCTGTAAATTCGGTCAGCAGACGCACAATCTCCCTGCGCTCGGCATACTCCAACTCTTTGAGTTGGTTATTCAGCTCGACCACCTCCACAGGCTCGACGTAGAACGTCTTACCCGTCGCCGATTCGTCGTGAATAAATCCGCTCAACTTACGTTTATTTCCGGCCGATACGGGGATTACGGCCCTACCGTCACGTATTGAGATCATCGCATCAGCATCGACGATTCCTGCCCTCTTGGCATTATTCAGCACCTGATGCAGTCGCTTCGACACCTGCCCCTCGTGCTCGCGTATCGAGCGACGTATTGCCACCAACTCGGGCGAAGCGCCATCGCGAATCTGCCCCTCGTCATCTATAAGTTGGTTTATGCGTCGTATCACATCGGGGAAGATGCAGACACTCTCGCAACGTCTCCTCAAGCGCGGATATTGATCCTTCGAGCGGCTCGACACAAAGCCGACCATATTACCCACGGCCGTAAGGGCACGACGTAGCGTTGCCACCTCCTCCGTAGTGAGGAAAGCCCCCTCCACGCCGATCTTCGCTATCACAGCCTCCATATCGGGGTACTCGTCGCGCGGAGCATCGGGGTCGAGCATCATCAGCGTTCGCATCTCATCGGCAGTCTGCTGACGGCACTCGATCTCCTCTCGCGAAGTGGAAAAACCCTCCCCCGCGATGATCTCGCGCGCAGCCTGCATCGAACACAACGCCACCACCTGCTCTCGCAGGCGGTCGAAACCTATCTTCTGTTCAAAGTTTGCGGGATAAATCATCTCTGCCTAACTATTGACCAGCCTTAATCTGCTTAACCTTCTGCTCATACTCCATCTCGGCAATCTCGTCAGCGCGTTTAATCGCCTTCTTTTCGGCCTTCGCCTTTGCCTTCTCGACCTTCTTCAACGGATCGCTGCCGAATACCGAGATATTGATATAGCGGTGAGGATTCTCCTTCAAATCCTCCAACAGAGTCGAGAGGTTGTTGCTTGCCGCCGAGAGATTGTCATACAGCGCCGCATCACCCAGTAGCTTACCCACGCTGCCATTCTCATCCTTTGCCGCTGCCAACAACTCATTCAGGTTATTAACCACGCCATCCAGTTCGGCCACAATATCCGTCTTAGCCAGATCCTCCGAGAGTTTGTGCATATTATCAATTATGCCGCCCACCTCGTCAGCATTGTCACCCAGGCTCTGCGAGAACTTACTCAGCGAAGCGAGCGCCTGCTCCAGGTGCTCACGCTCATTCTTCAGCATCGTATTGACGTTACCCGTCAGACCATCCATATTGGTCATTATCGAGGTCAGGCTCGCCGTATTGGCCTCAATCAGGGCATTCACCCCCTCCAGCGTCTTGCTTAGGCCATCCACGAGTGTCGATATCTTCTCATTAAGAAAATCAATCTCGGTTGTAGCCATCTCCATAATATCCGTACTCGCTGCCGACTCCACCGTGCCACGCCTCTCGACATACTCCGTCGCATTACCAAGCACAATCTCAATGGCCTTGCCACCCATAATTCCGTCAGTGTAGATACTTGCCTTTGAATCCACGGGAATCTTGTATCGTTTATCGACCGTGAACTCCACCTCAACACCCTTGGCATCATCGGCCAGCGTAACCTTTGCCACTGCACCAACTGTCACACCGCTGATCGTGACGTGCGATGCGGGCTGAATTCCACCCACCTGAGTGTAGTAAGCATAATAGGTGTTGCTCGAGCTGAACACATCAGCCCCCTTCAGATAGCGTATCACTCCCCATCCGACGAGCAGCACAACAATTGCAAAAATTCCAACTTTTACTTCTCTTTTCATATCATTTGTTTTTATTTCTTACTCTATTTAACGATGCGCCCATCCTTGTAGTGTACCACAAATGCATCCTTAAAGGTGCGTCTTATGGTCGAAAGGTTGCGTTGCGCCTCCTCACGGCTCTTATACTCGCCGTAGCAGTATTTATACTTCAGCACTCCATCGCCCTCATAGCACTCCACCTTGCCACGATAGCTCTTAAACTGCTGATCATTTCCGCTCACTCGCTTATCCGATGCCAAGAGCTGAATAGCATAGCCCTCAACACTCTTTCCTGCCGACTCCTTCGCAGTCTCTTTTGTCGTCGCTTTCGCGGGGGTACTCTCCGCCGTCTTCGGAGCACTCTTCGGCTCTTCCACCACCGCAGGCTGCTCCTTCGTCGGCTCCTCGGCCTTCGACTCAACGATTACGGTATCCACACCCGCCATACGATTGATATGGCCGACATACTCCTTCACCGCATCGCACAACATACGGGCATACGCCGCCTGGCCCTTTTCCGAGTTCATATAAGCCAACTCCGTCTTGTTGGTCATAAAGCCCAGCTCAGTCAACACGCTCGGCATATCCGTCGCATACAACACCTTAAGCAGCTGCCGCTTAACAGGACGCACCGTGCGCCCGCCCTTCTGATACTGCGACTGCATTATTCGCGCCATCATCTCGCTGTACTCGCCGTACGTAAACTGCAGATTCTGAATGTAGGCGCGCACCATCGCCGCCGTATTCTCATCCGACATATCGATCAGCTCCTCCTTGTTGTTGTCATAAAGCGCACTCTCGTTGTATCGCGTCTCTTTCTCGCTCTCACCCATAATCAGCGTCTCGGCACCCTTAACGGTTGTCGTTCGCGCAGCATTGGCGTGAATCGAGATAAAAAAGTCGCCCTCGGCCTTGTTTGCGATGTTTGCTCGTGCCGTCAAATCCTCATTCAGCGTCTTTCCGAGCGCGGTATCCGTCTTGCGGGTATATACCACCTTAATCGACGGCAACTCCTTCTCGATAAGCGCTCCGAGTTTCAGCGCAACGGCCAGATTTATATCCTTCTCCTTCACTCCGCCATACACAGCACCAGGGAAAGCGGCACCTCCGTGACCGGCATCAATGACAATAACTCTCACCCCTGCTCCGTTATCTTGAGCGAGCAGAGGAGTGGAGTGCATCACCACACCAAAAAGCAAAAGCAAACAGAAGAGTATATGTTTCATATAAAATCTGCAAAAAATTAGCGGTAATAGATAAAAAAACGCTATATTTGTCGGTTAAAACACCGCACCCGCGCGTGAGGCGAAGTCCCTATCGGGCGGTTTTGCCGACTTGTCGGCAAAGGTACAAAAAATTATTGACATTTTGGGTAAATTAAGAGTTAAATATCTCCTTTCGGTAGCCGTTGTGTTGCTTCTTGTGCAGTTCGTCTTCGGATTGCCCTCGATGCAGCGTGTTCTTACGCCCGAGCTCCCCTCCATCGCCGAGGATACGCTGTCGCGCGACAGTGTTCGTCGTGCACGCAATCGTCGTGAGGCCGTAGGTGAAAATCAGCGCAACGCAGATTCCGCCACCTCGCCCCGCACCGACCTTGCCGACACCATCGCCCGCATCGCCGGCATCGAGCGCGACTCGCTCGACGTTCTTGGCGACACTCTCATCCAGCGTCGCCGCGCAGGAGCAGGTCTTGACCGTATGATCAAGGGCCACGCCACCGACTCACTCTACTACGATATGCGCAAAAAGATGGTCTACATCTACGAGCAAGGCGACGTGAGCTACGACAATATGAATCTGAAGGCCGACTACATCAACATCGACCTCGACACCAAGAACATCTTCGCCTACGGCAAGGCCGACACCCTCGAGGGTGAGGCTACGACCACACGCCCCCTCTTTACGCAGGGCTCGACCTCGCTCAATATGGACACCATCACCTACAACATCGACAGCCAGCGCGCCAAGATCAAGGGTATCGCCACGCAGCAGGGCGACGGATGGCTCGTAGGTCAGAACGTGAAGCGTATGGAGGATAACTCGATCCACATCGCCGATGGTATGTACACCACCTGCGACGAGACCGACCATCCCCACTTCTACTACTATATGTCGAAGGCTAAGGTCATTCCTGGCGACAAGGGCAAGGTGATTATGGGCGGCGGCCACCTCGTCATTGAGGATGTCGACATCCCGTTCCTCGGTCTTCCCGAGGGCTTCTTCCCGCTGAGCAGCGGTCCCAAGTCGGGTATCCTGATGCCTACCTACGGCGAGGAGGCTCGACGCGGATTCTTTATGCGCGGCCTGGGTTACTACTTCACTCTGAGTGACTATATGGATCTCACCCTTACGGGCGGCTTCTACACGCTCGGCTCGTGGGAGGCGCAGGCTATCTCACGCTACGTTAAGCGATACAAGTATTCGGGTAATGTAAATTTCGACTACGCCAGCATCCGCTCGGGTGACAAGGGCGACCCCGACTTCGTCAAGCAAAACACCTTCCGTCTGCAATGGACCCACTCGCAGGACCCCAAGGCCAACCCTGGCTCGACCTTCTCGGCCTCGGTGAACCTTTCATCGAGCGGTTATAGCCGCTATTCGGCCACCAACCTGGACGATATGCTTGCCACGCAGACCAACTCTTCGATCTCATACTCGAAGAATTGGGCCGGCACCCCCTTCTCGTTCTCGATGAATATGGCCGTCTCACAGAACTCGCAGACTCAGGCCCTCTCGGTTACGTTGCCCAACATTTCGTTCAACGTATCGAAGTTCAACCCCCTGAAGCGCAAGGTCCGCATCGGTAAGGAGCGTTGGTACGAGAAGATCTCGATGAGCTACTCGGCCAAGATGACCAACTCGGTACAGGCCAAGGAGAGCGACATCTTCACCGCCGAGACGCTGAAGAATATGCGCAACGGTATCCAGCACACCATCCCCGTGCAGGCGCAGTTCAACCTCTTCAACTTCATTAACGTAACACCCAACATCAACTACACCGAGCGCTGGTACTTCCGTCGCGACCGCCAGCAGTGGAACCCCGAGACCAACGCAGTCGATAAGCTCGATCCCGAATATGGCTTCTACCGCCTCTACAACTACAATGCGGGCATCGCGCTCTCTACGATCCTTTACGGTCAGTGGCAGGTGCGCGAGAAGTATAAGGATTTCAAGCTTCAAGCCCTGCGTCACACCATCACGCCATCTCTGTCGATGAGCTACGCCCCCGACTTCAGCAATCAGAAGTACGGTTACTACGAGACCATCCAGAACAACGATTCGGGCGGTACGATGACCTATTCACCGTACTCTAACAACGCCTACGGCATCCCCTCTTCGGGCGAGAGCGCATCGCTCACGTTCAACATCTCGCAGAGTCTGGAGGCCAAGGTGCTGAGCAAGCGCGACTCTACGGGTGTACGCAAGATCAAAATCATCGACGACCTCTCGATCGGCGGATCGTATAACTTCCTTGCCGACTCGATGAAGCTCTCGAACCTCTCGCTCTCGCTGCGTTCAACCATCTCGCAGAAGTTCGGCATCCAGCTTCGTGCTACGCTCGACCCCTACGAGGTAACCCCCGAGGGCCGACGCATCAACAAGCTCACCTGGGCACGCGGTAATCTGGGTCGTATCGTCAATACGGGCTGGAGCTTCGGCTATACGTTCCAGTCACGCGAGTCGTCGCAGCCAGCCATCAACGACATCAACAGCATCCCGCCCGAGTACACCAATCCATTCTATGACCCCTACGGCACGATGGATCCCAACCTCAGGCGACAGTATATGGCCAAGGCCTACTACGACTTCTCGCTGCCGTGGAACTTCGGTTTCAACTACAACATCAACTATAGCCTCGCCTATGTGAACAACGGCACGACGGGATATAAACGCAACATCACGCAAACCATCGGCTTCAACGGAAGTGTCACCTTCTCGCAGAAGATGGCAGCCACCATCAGCGGTGGTTATGACCTATCGCAACGCAAGCTGACCACATCGTCGATCAGCATCACGCGCGATCTGCACTGTTGGCAGATGTCCTTCTCGTGGATTCCCTTCGGACACTACAAGAGCTGGAGTTTCCACATCGGTGTGAAGGCCGCCTCGCTGCAGGATCTGAAGTACGACAAGAGCCAGTCGATGTACGATAACTTCTACTAAACCCTATAACGATGAAACGACTTCTCTCTCTGGCTATGACCATAGCTATGCTCTTCGTTGTGGCCACCCCCGCCTCAGCCAAGAAGTATGGCCAGACGCTGCGCATTTTGGCCATCGGCAACTCATTCTCGGACGATGGTATGGAGCACCTGCCCGCTCTGCTGAAGGATCTGGGCGTGAAGGATGTCGAGCTGGCACGCCTCTACGTCGGCGGCTGCACGCTCGAGCGCCATATGAAATTCTACAACGCCGAGGAGGCCGCCTACCTTTTCTACCACTCTGCAGCGGGCCAGAACGAGTGGGTTAAGGCCGAGAAGAAGTACTCAATCCAGCAGGCTCTATCGATGGGCGAGTGGGACATTATCACTATGCAGCAGGCCTCGGGCGTATCGGGCCTCTACGAGAGCTACGTTCCGCATCTGGAACAGCTTATCGCTGCCGTTCGCAAGGCACAGCCTCAGGCCGAACTCGTCTGGCATATGACGTGGGCCTACTCTACGGACAGCAACCATAAGGAGTTCCCCAACTACGACCGCGACCAGCTGAAGATGTACCGCGCCATCACAGAGTGTGTTCACAATCTGCTTGGCGATTATAAGTCTATCAAAACCATCATCCCCTCGGGAACGGCTATTCAGTCACTACGTGAATCAGCGATTAACAACTCCCCCAAGGATTTCACTCGCGACGGCTACCATATGGATTTCGGCGCGGGCCGCTACGCATTGGCCTGCACTTGGTATGAGAAGCTGATCCGCCCCTATACCCACCGCTCGATGATGGGCAACACGCTGCGACTCGATCTTGGCGAGGTAAAGGTAACAGACCAGACGGCCCCCTATCTGCAAAAGGCTGCGCGTCAGGCCGTAAAACACCCGTTCAAGGTCCGAGCCGTAAAATAAACCCTACACCTATATATAATAGCAATGGCAAGCTTCCTACAAGTCGAGAATATCAGCAAGTCGTACGGCGACAAAACACTCTTTCGCAACATCTCGTTCAACATCAACGAGGGCGACAAGATAGCCCTTATTGCCCCCAATGGCACGGGTAAGAGTTCTCTGCTGAAGATTCTCGCCGGTGTGGATTCGTCGGATCGCGGTGGAGAGATCAAGTTTATGAAGGATATCAAGGTCGCCTTCCTCGACCAGATTATCGACTTCAATCCGCAGAATACCCTCTTCGACGAGGTCTATTCGCGACTGGGCTCTACCTACGACGTTATCCGCTCATACGAGCAGGCCATCGCCTCGGGTGACGAGAAACAGATCGAGCGCGCAATGGCAGCGATGGATGCTGCCGACGGCTGGAGTGTCGAGCAGCGCATCAAGCAGGTGCTCACCTCGATGAAGCTCACGCGTCTGGATCAGCCTATGGGCGAGTTGTCGGGTGGCGAAGCCAAGCGTGCAGCCATAGCACTTATGCTTTTGCAGCAGGCCGACTTCCTCGTGATGGACGAGCCCACAAACCACCTCGACATCGACGTTATCGAGTACCTGGAGGGCTACCTTCAGAAGTCGCGTTGCACACTGCTGATGGTAACCCACGACCGCTACTTCCTCGACAACGTTTGCAACACCATCTTCGAATTGGATCGCGGCGAGCTCTTCACCTATCGCGGCAATTATGCCGAGTTTTTGGAGAAGCGCGAGGAGCGCTACACAAATATGCAGGCCAACATCGACAAAGCCCGCAACCTCCTGCGTCGCGAATTGGAGTGGATTCGTGCCACTCCGCAGGCCCGCACGGGCAAGGCGCGCTACCGTGTCAATGCTTTCTACGATCTGAAGGATCGCGCCACGGTGTCGCTCGCGCGCAAGGATCTCTCGATCGACGTTGCAACTTCGCGCCTTGGCGGCAAGATCATCGACTGCTACGACTTATCGCTACGGTTTGGCGAGCGCGTGATGCTCGACGGCTTCTCATACAAGTTCTCACGCTACGAGCGTGTCGGCATCGTGGGAAAGAATGGCGCAGGCAAGAGCACGTTCCTTAACCTTATGACAGGCAACCTGTTAGCCGACTCAGGCCGAATCGAACACGGCGAGACGCTCCGCATCGGCTACTACCGCCAGAGCGGCATCAACTTCAAGCCGGGCCAGACCGTGCTGGAGATCGTGCAGGACATTGCCGAGACTGTAGAAGCAGCTGATGGCCACAGCGTATCGGCCACCACATTCCTAAACCGATTCCTATTTCCGAACGAGTCGCTCAACAAGCGCGTGGAGATATTGAGCGGTGGCGAGCAACGACGTCTGTACCTGCTGACAGTGTTGATGCGCAACCCCAACTTCTTGATTCTCGACGAGCCTACTAACGACCTTGACATTCTGACACTCAACGTCTTGGAGGAGTATCTCCAGTCATTCAAGGGCTGTCTTCTGATCGTATCACACGACCGTTATTTCCTCGACAAGACGGTCGATCACCTCTTTATCTTCCGTGAGGGTGGTCACGTGAAGGATTTTGTGGGACAGTATAGCGAGTACCGCGAATACATCCGCGAGCAGGAGGCCGAGGAGGCCCGCCAGGCCAAAATCGCAGCCGAGAAGGCGCAAAAGTCAAAGCCTCAAGAGGTTACAACTCCTTCGCGCCGCAAACTATCGTACAAGGAGCAGCGCGAATTGGAGCAGTTGGAGCAGGAGATTCCGCAGCTTGAGCAGGAGCGTAAGTCGCTGGAGGAGAACCTCTCATCGGGTGTGCTCACGCACGAGGAGCTAACGGCTGCGGCCGCACGAATTGGAGAGTTGATTGAGCTCATTGGCGAGAAGGAGATGCGCTGGCTGGAGCTTAGTGAGATATAATAAATGATTGATTACTATGCAGTTCCGCACGAAGATAGAGATAAAACCGTTCGAGCAGAAGATCGACCACCGCAGTCATATCCTCTCGCTCGGATCGTGCTTTGCGACGAGTGTTGCCGAGCGTCTGAAGCGTGCGAAATTTGACGTAACGTCCTCACCCACAGGCATTCTCTTCAATCCCGAATCCATTGCTGCGGCAATCGAGCGATTTGACGCCGTAAGTCGTTCAGACAGAGGCAGTTTGCCATCGGCCGAAGATTTATGTTACGGCAACGGCCGATATTTTAGCTATGACTTTCACTCCGACTTCTC
>JAFOEH010000121.1 GCA_017380275.1 Alistipes sp. | reverse complement strand
GCATTTACAGTAATACCTGTAGTTGCCACCTGAACACCCAAAACAGAATGATTACCGTACTCGTCTTCAGTAGTATCGTTTGTTGCGATGTTAAGCTGAGCGAAGGGGCGCTTCAGGGTAACGTTAACGGTCTGGCCTACCTTAATATCAGCCTGAGGAACAAACGCATAGAATGCGTCGTAAGCCTCGTTGTTAGCGGTAAGGTCATTGAGATCCTTGTAGCTAACTGTCTTGGCCTCAGCATCGAAAGTGTAGGGAGAAGCGTTCTCACCTGCATCAGCCCAGAAGATTGCGGTGTACTTACGACCCTCTACCAGGTCGATGGTAACGGTAGCCTTGAGGTCGTCGCCAATCTTTACATCGTCAGTAGTGTCAGTCGTAGCATAGTTAGTCTTAACCATAGCGTTCTCAATCACGTCATATACAGCGTAATAGAGATTATCTGCCGTCTGGCCATCGCCATAAGCACGAGTAGCGAGCTCGGGTGTGCTCACCTCGAATGTCACCTTACCGCGGGTTGGGCCGCCGAAGGTATCATCCTTTGAACAAGATGTCAGCAATGCAGCGACTGCCGCCATCACGAAGAATAATTTTTTCATAATGATTTGAATTAAAAAAGTTTATAAATTGTTGTTTGTGTTGTTTTGTCCTGCGTTTTGCCCTGCGAGGTTGCTTGTTATAATTCTGCCCACGATGTTTGTTCGGCGGTTGCGCTTGAGCTTCACATCGTCGTATGTGGCTGTGAAGAGTTGTTGCTCCGCACCGCCGTCTCTCGTTCCGTAGGCGGTGAGGGTAGGAGAAGCCGAGTATTCAACATCTTTATCGACGAGTATATAGTTCATTGACAGATGTTTGTCCTGCGCGGCTGCGGCTGTGGAGGGGATTATGTTTTCGGCAAAGTTTATGGTTTCATACTGACCTACGACCTCACCCGACAATAGGTTGAGCTGTGTGTAAGCAACAATTTGTAGTGCCGTTTTGGTTACCTCTATGTTGTTGTTTGTGGCGTACGAGTAGTCGTTTGCCGTGATGTTGAGCTGCGCAAAGGGGCGCTTCAGATCTACCTCCACGCGGCTTGATGCCGTGAAGTCTACGCGAGCAAAGAAGGCATCGAGCGTCTCATCCTGCGCCACGAGGTCGATGGTGTTCATCGTGACGGTGTTCGTATTCCAATCGATGGTGTATCGCGCGTGCGCGCCTGCGTTATTATTATTTGTGTCGCCGGCATCGTAGTCTGCCCAGAATAGAGCGGTGTACTTGTTGCCACGGATCAGCTCCTCGCTGATGGTCGTCGAGGTGGCATCGCCTGCGAAAGCCCCCTTCTTGATATTCGTGATCAGAGGGCGAGTGTAGTCGCCTTGTGCATAGATCGCATATCTCAAATCATTCACCACCTCGCCGTTCCCATAGGCGCGTGTTGAGTCCTCGGATGCCGCGAGTGAGAATGTCACCACGAGCGTCTGCTCCGAGTGGATGTTATCATCCTTCGAACACGCCGCAAGCAGTGCTCCGCAAATGATAAATGCCAATAAGATTCGTTTCATAAGTTATCTGCTCACTCCGTCAAGTGATTGTCCGTAAATAGTTTATCCGTTTGATGTTTTCTGTTTACGTCGTGGCTTAGGGCACGATGTAGATATAGTCGGGATCCTCGAAGTCGGGATCGATACCGATACCTCCCGAGGCCTCCTGTGTGAGGAAGCGACCGCGTATGGTGGTCAGCTCGCCGCGCTTGAGTGGCACGGGAATGTCGTTCACGGCCGAGAGCATATTGCCCTCCTTGTCGTACACTTCGACAGTGATGGGCGTGGGGAAGTCGGAGTTGTTGGTGAAGACGTAGTCGAAGCCTATCTCGGCCTCGGTCTCGGAGATCGTTCTGATCTTCGCCTCCCAGCGTACGCTCGGCATAATATCCACGGGCATATCCAGGAAGTGGTCATACTCGCTGGGCATATTCTGGCTGTAGCGGAACATTATGCGGTAGTCGTTAAGGTCGATCTCCGCCGAGCCTCCCTCCTTCTGCTGCGCCTTAGTCATCTCCTTGACGAACTCATCCAGGTCCGTGGCGATGAAGTTGAACTTGGCCAGCGGACGAACGTTATCGACATAGAGGTCGGTGGTGAGCTCCGTAACGTCAGCCTCAAGGTGACCCACGAAGGCGTCGCGGTGGTTGTTGTTACCCACGTGCTGGGTGATCACGATGGCCGAGAAGTTGTCGGCATTGTAGTACTTATCGCTCGTCGTACCCGGCTCCACGTAGTCCGTCCAGACGTGAATCGAATGCTTGCCGGCGGTGAGCTCGACCGTGAGGCTCTTGTCGATGGCGTTGAGCTCATCCTCTGCGAAGCGGTGGCGCAATACGAGCTCCTTCTTTGAGGTGTATTCGTTGATAATCTTGTAGATCTCAAGCGTGTAACGTCTATCGTGAGCGGGTTCAGCAACCTCCCCGATCTGGTTGTCAGAGCGGCTCACCTCGTAGTCTACGATAACGTACTGAGGCAGCTCGGTCAGGTAGTTCAAGTGCAGCGTGATAGGGTATGTGGGCAATTCGGGCTCTACCTCCTCGTAGGGCCATTCGTGTACCGAGCAAGAGGCCAGGAGCAGGGTTGCTGCTGCCACCACTGCCATAAGAATTCGATGTGATATGTGTCCTACTCTCATTACTTGCTCTGTTTATTACGGTTTAACATATACACCAACGAGATGGTAGCCTGGTCGATGCCAAGATACTTACGCTTCTCGTAGTGTGAGAGTGCTCCGTTGCGAACATTCTGGAACAGGTCGTACTCCAGAGGGTAGTAACCTACACCCATCGAGAACTCCATCTTCCAGCGCGAGGCCTTACCCAGGGGCATACGATAGCCGAGGCTCATACCTCCTCCTATGGCGGGGGTGTCGCCATTACGATCCTGGTAGCGGAAGCGACCGTCGAGGGCGAGGTTGTAGTAGGCCATTCCGAAGTGAGCTCCGACGAACAGACCGTTATTACCCTGCTTCGAGGTCCAGAAGCGGAACTCGGGTTGCACCGCAAAGGTGCGGAACTTAACCGTCGATGTGAAGTAGTCCCACGCCGAATAGTAAACGGGTAGATTAAAAGACCAATGTTTGCCTAAATCGACTTCGAAAGAGAGGTTTGCTACGGCCGCTCCAAGGCCCAGAAGATTTGTCTTGAGGTAGGTGTGAGCTTGCCAGGTGTTCTCATCGAAGTGAGAATCCATAGCAATGCTTTTAGTACGGAGCTCCTTGTCGGCCTTCGAAATCCCTGGCTGAGCATAGGAGAATGAAAGGGCTAACACTGAGATTATCAGCGTTATATAAATCTTTAATATGCGCATAATCAAATCATCGAAGCAATCATCTCTTTTTAAGAGAAAAGAATGTTCTCTTTTTAAGAGAAAAATTGTATTATTTAGGAGAAGTATATAGCGGTTATGTAATGATTTGTAAGCGTAATTTTAAATTTTTACTAAACTTATTTGCTCAACAAAATCAGTCTTTTTCTAAACAAAAAAAGTTTTTACCATATTTTTTGGCCGAGATATTGCTTGATTTGTAAATAAATACATACCTTTGTAATAATAAATTCCTCTCTTAAAAATTTCGAGACTTGACACGAACATTTTTTCACTCGCAAAAACAAAACGCTTCCAATCGAACATAGATGGTTCGAATCAGGATATCTGACCAACTGTAATAGCTTCTCCCGGTATTATTTCATATCTTTCATCTTTCCAAATGAGTGTTCCGCCCGATACGTCTGCTTTAACACATAATTTCTCACTATCGAGAGAAATCTCCACTGTGCCCTCGCCTACAGGAACAACACCGCTTATTTTGTTTAGTCCACCGAGATTCGGCCTTACTTCAAATGTTTTAAATCCAGAGGAGGTTGGATATACGCCCAGGTAATACCTTCCGAAAAGATATACAGGCCCTGCGCCCCATGCGTGACACATAGATTTTCCGTACGGCTCTCCATACATAGAATAATGC
>JAFOEH010000120.1 GCA_017380275.1 Alistipes sp. | reverse complement strand
GTAGCTACCCGTCAGGTAGTCACCCAACTTCGACGACGAGCACGAGATGATGATATGGGTCGGACGGCGGGTCGTATCCTTGTATTTCAAGCGGATAACCTCCTCGGTCCAATCGTTGACGCTCTCGCCCTTAACCAACTCACCATAAGCGATTACAGCGTCGTTGTTGGGGTTGAACAGAGTCGAAACGTCGGTCGTATTAACCTGTACGGGGCTCTCCGATGTACCGCCAAAGGTCTTGTAATCCCAGTCACCCAGCGCGATGTAGATGTGGCAACGGTCGGGATCACCCACTGCGTGCGGGGTAGTGTCGTTCGACGGACCACCCTCATTGTGGGTAATTGCGCCGCAGGTGTACTTGTAGTCAACCTTCATTGCCGAAGGACGAGCCGTGAACGGACGACCGAAATTAACCTTACCACCCTTGGTACCTACGGTTGCAACGAACGAACCCGAGAACAAGTTACCCGGAGCAACCTTGTCGATGGTCAGGATCTGGATACGCTTACCGCTCAGCTTAGCCGACTTGGTGCCCTGCGAATAGGTCGAAGCGTCGCTCTCGCTGATAACCAGACCTGCCATATCGGCAGCCTTGTTACCATTGCCCCACCACGAGGTGCCTCCCGTAGCGTAGGGCATAGGCCAGCCCTCGCCCGAGTTCCAATCCTCCATACCTGCGTTGGGGATGGTCGAGATGTAGTCGGTCTTGAAGGTCTTGGCCGAACCAACAGCCGCACCATTGACTACCAACTGATACTCATAGGTGGTTTCGGGGGTCAGACCCGTAGCAACAATCGAGAAGAGGTTATCGCCTGCCTTCTCAGCCTCGACTACGGTCCACTCCTCCGAGCCCTGAGCGCGTACCTGAATTGCGATGCCCTCGGTGCCAAACTCGCTCTCCGAAACATTTGCAAACAGGGTAGCGTGCTTAGCCCAAACGTCCCACTTGCCAACGGCTGCAACGCCCGTAGGATCGGCCTCGAAGATGATGTTGTCCTCGATGTCCTCGGTGGTCTTGACAACCGCGATATCGAACTTCAAATCGCCCTCGGGAGTGCCCTTGGTGTAGGTGAATGCGAGGTTGTACTTCTTGCCCTTCTCAACGCCCTCGATCGAGCCGGTCTTGGTGAACGCACCATACTTAACGTGCGTACCCGAGAACTGCCACTGCAATGCGGTGGTGTTCTTGTCGAGAGTGAAGTAACCAACCGATGCGCTCGACGAGTTGAAGGTCAGAGCCTTGCCCTCCGTGAGCTCGCCACCGACCTGAGCCTCGAAGGCCGAGAACTGATCGGCGATCGTCGCGTCGAAAGCAACGGCTGCAATAACGTTATTCACGCGGCACTCCACGCTTACGGTTGTGGTTGCACCTGCGTTGATGGTGAATGCCTTTGAGCCCTTGTAGCTCTTGTCGGTGAACGATGCTGCGCTCTCCTTGCCTGCCAAGATGTCGCAACGGTAGTCGCCCGTTACGAGCCACATCTTCTCGGGAACTGCGTCGATACCCTTGTAGGTACGGATCAGACCCTCCGAGTTGTAGATGTTGATTGTGCAATCTGCCGCCAGCTCCTCAGCCGTAGCGCGAGTCTGGTCGTCGAACAGAACTTTGAGCGAGAATTCGCCCTTACCCTCTGCGAGGGTGTTATCTTGATTACACGAAGTCGCGCCAAACGCTACGGCAAGACCCAATGCAATATAGGTTATAAACTTTTTCATTGTCGTAGGTTTGATTATGCGTTAACTTTCATCTTGATAGTAGTCGAAGTGGTGTTACCCTCGGCGTCGGTGATCGTCAGTGTGAACGAGTGAGTGCCGGGGAAGCCCAACAGCGGAGTCACTGCACCTGTCAGGTTGAATGCAACCTCGGTCTGTCCAACAAGGTTCGAACCATAGCTCAGACCGAACATATCGCAGATCGAGATCTGTGCCGCGCTCGGATTAACCAGATCAATAGGCGAAATGCCTGCCGACAGAACGTCGTTGTTGAAGTCGGCGTTGGTCGATGCGATATCAACCGACAGACCTGCGATACCCTTCGGAGCCGAGATCGTGAAACCAAGCTCCATACCATCTGTGATTACGATCGGAGTGGCAGGAACCGAGCCGCCCTTGTAGATCACCTTCGGTGCGTCGGGATTCTCCTCCTCGTCCTCGCCAGCGTCGGGATCGGGACCGATAACCTCTTCGCTAACCTCTACGTTGTTTGCCAGCTCCTTCTCGTCGCACCAATCCTCGACCAGAACGTCGAAGGTCACGTTACCCTCCTCGTTTGCAACCAGAATGAAGGTAACCTTACGCCACTGACCAGCCTTCACGTCGGTGAATGCGCGGGTCATCGTTGCGTAGTTGCCATCGACCGTACCTGCGAATTTAACGGTCATTGCGTTCGAAACCTCGGGAGCAGCAAAGTAACCGCACTGCGACTCGCCCTTAGCGAAGTTCAGCGCGCCATTGCCGATCTCAACCACAACATTTGCATCGTCGCCCAGAACAGCGGCCATTGCCTCGTTGTAGCCTACCGAAACCTTGATATTGATCAACTTGCAGGTGATAACACCCAAGTCGGTAGTCTGATCCTCCTCGATTACGATGTTGTTGACCGTTGCGCCATAGACCGGTGCCTCGAACTCAGCTGCCGGAATCTGTGCCTGCGACTGAACAGTCATCGAGTAGGTACCCGTAGTGAGTACGATGCTCTCGGGCATCTGACCGTAGATATAGTCTGCGCCAACCTGATCGCCATTGGCGTCGAAAATACGGATCACATAGTTGTAGGTAGCCGAAGTTGCCGCACGGCCGATGATCTCGATGTCGGTCGAGGTCTCAACGTCGAACTTCATAAACGACAGCGTGCCCTTTGCACCATCTTTGTCGCCATAACCGATTTTGTCGCGCTCGCAACCCACCAAGCCAATGCTCAGAACGAGAGCTACGGTCGATATGAATTTGAACAGTTTCATATGTTGTTTTTCGTTTTTATCTGGTTTGTAATTTGATTAGATGTTGTCGTTAAGCTCGATATCGACGGGGATCTCGGCTACGGGCTCATCGTTGAACGAGATGGTAACGGTTGCGCTACCTACCGCGCCCGAGTTTACGTCGAACTTGACGGTGTAGAGCGTCTTGGCAACGATGTTCGAGAACGACTTGTTGATCTTTACGGTCGAGCCGGTCTGAGTGGTTGCCGAGCCTGCTACGCTGAACGTGTAGGGGTCGATGAATGCGCGACGGGTCTCGCCCGCAACGAAGGGGATCTCGGTACCCGCAGCCGTAGTCAGCGTGAACGAGTAATTGGTGAAGTAGTTCTTGAATGCATCGGTGCACTCGATCTTCACTACTGCGTTAGCCACATAAGCGGTGATACGCACCTCGGTGGTCTGGTCGTCGATGATGGCGAACTCCTTCGTGCCCTCGAAGCAGGGAGTCTCGAAGGCCTCGACCGAGGTCTTGCCATAGGTAGCCTTAGCCGAGTAGTTGCCTACGTTGTAGAGAGTCGACTCGTCATAGTCGGCAATTGAGTTCCACTCGCTCACGACGTTACCCGATGCGTCCGAGATCGTCAGAGCGAAGTCTGCTGCGGCAGGTTTGCTCAAACCCAAACTTGCGCGCGACAATTCGATGGCAGTGTCATCAGCCGAGAGTGCGACGCTGGCGCGACCGCGACCCGACTCCGACCCATTCTCCGAGCAGCCGACAAATGCGAGTGCTGCCGCGAAGAGCAATGCCAAAGTTTTGAATTTTGTCATAATGGTTTGATTTTTAATTTGTTATTATTTTATTGTTTTGTTTATTTCGCAATTGAAACCTTTACGTTGTCGATGTAGAGCCAATAGTAGCCACGACCTGCAATCGAACCACCTCGGTTGGTGCCTACGCGCCAGCTGAGGCGTGTGGTCGAGCCGCAACCGCTGACGGTGTAGGTCTGGGTGTGAGGCGTGTTGCCATACCACGAACCCTTGGCCATCGGGCCGTCGGTCGCAAGAACACTCTCGCCAAGCACCACATTGGTGATACCCACGTCGCCCTTGATGTTGCCCGACGTAGTCGTAGTACCTGCCCAGAAGGTTACCGAACCACCGCTACCCATCTCTTCGTGGAGGTCGGCTGCGTAGTTGTAGCTTACGTTGAGTTTGACGCTCTTGCCCTCCTTGATCTGCGACAGCGGACGCGAGTCGCAACGACCCTTGTACGATGCTGCCACGCCGATACCCGACTCATAGCGGCAAGCGATACGGATGTTGGTGTTTGCACCGCCACCGATACGGGCACCGCTCCAACCAGCCAAGCCGTAGCTGTCGAGGCTGATAGCCGAGGGGTTGTAGTTGAATGCGCCGAACTCGTAGGTGTTATTCTCAAACGCGCTCATACCGCTGAAATCCTCATATAACAGATAGGGAACGGTCAGATCGACATTGGTCAGCTTGCCTGCTTCGTAGTTGGGCAGGGTGAGCGACTGAGTGACAATAGCGCTCTCCGACTCGTAGGTAACGGTAATTGGCTGACCTGCCAGACCTTCGAGGTCGGTTACATCGAGGTCGTAGTAGCCAAACTTGTCGAATGTGGTTGCGCAGTCGGCTACCGCCTCGCCGATGGCTGCCGTGAAAGTTACCTTCGTGGGGTTCTCGCCGAGGAAGTTATCCTTGATCTTAAATCGCAGTAAGGTGCGATTGTCGGGCGAGCAGGTCAGTCGTACGGGGGTGCTGCCGCCCTCGCTGAGTGAGC
Source organism: Alistipes sp. (assembly GCA_017380275.1). The sequence continues at coordinate 21,289 of JAFOEH010000120.1, read as the reverse complement.
GTGCACCGAACGACTGCACCGAACGGTAGTTGTCCGTCGAAACGGTGAAGGTGATCTGGTCGCTCTCGTTCATCGTTGCGGGGAAAACGATCGCGTAGGCATACTTGCGTGCCGCCTCGCTCGACGCCGAAAGACCCTCGGGGATCTCGACCGAAACTGTGTTCGAACCATTCGCGAGCGTTGCGGGTGCGATTGCCGAGGTGTAGTCAACGCTCACATCACCCACGACCTGGGTCGGGAAGGTGATGTCGATACGACGAATCGGCTCGCCCATACCCTCGACGTCGTCGGGTACGAACATACGGAGCGTATGCATCTTATGTTTGAATGTGAGGCTCACCTCGGCATCTTCGTTTTCGAGAGCCAGACCCGATGCAGGGTAGGCCACCAGAATGTCGTTTGTGCCGTCGAACGAACCCTGCTGTACGCTCTCGATAGGGAACGTTGCCGTTGTGCCCGAAATGGTTGCGGGCAGGGGGTGGGTTGCGTAGTAGGTGAACGTACCGTCGCCCATCGGGGTGATGTCGGTGGTGAATTCGGTGTAGTTACCCTGCGAGTAGAAGACCTTGAACGGCTGGGCGTTGAGTACGTTAGCCGAGCCATTCGATGCCCATACGGCGATCTGGTCATCATTGCACCAGGTGGTCGAGAGTCCATTCTCGGCTACCGAGGTACGACTTTGTGCCGATCCGCTCTTGATCGTAACGCGCACTTTACCTTCGGGGGCGTTGATGGTCGGTGTTTCGAACTGTTCGCACGAAACGAGCAACAGGCTCAGCGCGGACAGTAGGGTGAAGATTCTATTCATTGTCTATTTGTAAAATTTTCTCGCATTAAATTCGGTCGGACTCAGCCGATCGAACACTCCTTCAATTAACACCTGCAAAGGTAGAATTGCAATAGGTTGATTCAAAATTTTTTCAACGAACGGCTCGTTTTTGCCAATGAATAGCCCATTTTGCCCTATTTTATATATGTATATATAAACGAAAAGCCCCGATCGGCAGGCGAACGGGGTGAACGAGAGTTCTGAAAAAGGGTAGTTTATAGTCCGCAATGCTCCAATAGCGGCTCGTCGTCGAGCACCTGTGCGGTCGGTCCGTCAGCCGCCACGCGACCGGCGTGCATAACCACCGTGCGGGGGCAAACAAGGCGGGCAAGGTCGAGATCGTGCGTAGCGATCAAAGCGGTGTGTTCGAAGTGGTTAAGGAGTTCGATGATCTGCCTTCGTGCGCGGGGATCAAGACCCGCCGAGGGCTCGTCCATAACGAGTATCGACGGCTCCATAGCCAGCACCGTAGCGATCGCCACGCGACGTTTCTCGCCCTCGGAGAGCTGGTGGGTGGAGCGCTGGCGCAGGTCGAGAGCCCCGACCTCGCGCAGTGAGCGTTCGACGCGTTGGTCAATCTCCTCGCGCGAGAGGTGCATATTGGCAGGTCCGAACGCCACGTCCTCCTCGACCGTGGGCATAAAGAGTTGATCATCGGCAGATTGAAAGACCAACCCCACCTGCTGACGGATTGTCGGAAGGCTCTTTGATGTGAGGGTTAAGCCGTTCACCTCGACCTGCCCGCGCGAAGGCATAAGCAGTCCATTGGCGTGCAGCAGCAGGGTCGATTTGCCCGCACCATTGGCACCGACGAGCGCAACCTTCTCGCCACGATTGAGCCGTAGGTCAACGCCCCGCAACACCTCGCGCTCGGGGGTGTAGGAGTAGTGAATGTTATCGAAGTGAATAGATTGATTCATAGCGAGTTAAAAAATCGAGCAAAGCGTTCGACGGGATAGGTCGTTCGGCAGACGATGAGCGCAGCGCTCCACGCCACGATGTAGATCGAGTCGCGCCACTGCCACCGTCGCACCGTGAGCGCATAGTCGGGCAGTCGCCCCTCGAAACCACGTGCCGCCATTGCCATCGAGATCCGTTCGGCGCGGTCGAAGGTGCGCAGGGTGAGTTGTCCGACAATCGTTCCCCACTCACCGACGGGCATTGCCCGACGCCCATAACTGCGTGCCGCACGTGCCCGCGTGAGCGAGAGCAACTGCTCGACCAGCACGAACATATATCTGTACATCATAGCGAGTTGCGTCGTCAATGGAGCGGGCACACGGAGTCGTTGCAGTGCGTTGCAGAAGGGGCTGAATCCTTCGGTGCGCACCAGCACCAGCAGGGCTTGCACCGAGAGCACGGCACGCACGATGATCGACAGGAGTTCCAGCCACCCGCGTGTGATGACCACTCCGCCGACCGCCATCACCGCCTCGCGATGATAGAAGATGTTGAACACCCCGACCAGCGCCGCAAAGGGCACAACGATGAGCGAACGGCGAAGTATGGGGCGGTACTCGATCCGCACATCGGCGGCGCAGACAATCGGAAAGAGCGCATAGAGCAACAGCTCCGAGAGTCGCGCAATCGGCACCGAAAGCATAATGACTAAGTAGATGAGTGTCACTATGATACGTGCGCGAGGGTCGATTGTCGAGTGGCTGGGCTTAGCCCGTTCGAGCGTTGATAGCTGCACGAGCAGACGTTGCAGGCGGATCATCGACGTCGAAAGAGCAACGATGCCCCGTAGATCACCACCAGCGTCGCACCGACACCGACCAGCCCCGACAGCGACGCCTCGTAGTCGGGCAGCAGAGCCGTCGCGTGTTGCAGGTGCTCGGCGTTGTGGTGGAGTGAGGTGCTCGACTCGGCGATTTCGACCCCCTCGGTTGTGCGCGCGATCGACCACTCCAATCCGTCGGGATGCGACGAGGCGACTGTGCCTGCGATGCTCGCCAAAACGAGTGCCACAACGACCACTGCGGCAACGAATTTTGTGCGTGGGCGAGTCGAGTTGTCGGTCGCATCGACAAGTAGATCAGCGCGATAGCGACGCAGGGTGGCGATGACGGCGGCTGTTGCCAGACCTTCGCCAAGCCCGATCAGCAGGTGAATAGGTAGCATAAACGCCAAGAAGCGACCGTAGGGCAGGGCGGTGATTCCCGACAGCTCGGTCTCGGTCGTGACGGCCAGCGCGCCCATTGTCAGTGCTGCGATCGAGCTTGCGATCGAGGCAGCACTCCACCGCGCGGGCGAGTGCAAACGGCGCACCAAAGGTTTGAATATCAATGGATAGGCGACCAGACACGAGAGCGCCGCCATATTCAGGATGTTGCACCCGAGCGTCATCAAACCTCCGTCGGCAAACAGCAGACACTGCACCACGAGTACCGAGGTGAGGGTCAGAAAACCAGCCCACGGTCCGAGTACAGCCGCCAGCAGTATGCCTCCCACGATATGGCCGCTCGAACCCGTTGCGGGGATTGTGAAATTGAGCATTTGCGCCGCAAATACCAACGCCCCCATAACGCCCATCAGGGGTATCAAGCGCCGGTCCTGCTCGCTTGTCGGGCGGCTGACACGTCGTGTTGCGACGACAATCAGCGTGGCGGCCATTGCGGAGGTCGCGCCAAAGACGGCTGGCGAGACCAATGCGTCAGACATATGCATAGTGCTTAATTTTTAGGCGTTTGTGAGTGTTTGGCCAAGTGGCGTTTGTTATCGGGATTCCAATTCGAGTGGTCGAGGTTCTCCTCGTTGTTGATCGCCATCAACGGTAGCAGGAACAACCACGTCGTAACACAAAATGGCGCAGTGAGTGTGGCGATGCCCAATGGCAATAGCAGTACGTTCATCGCCGCCTGCATAAAGACCGTCACGATCGTTGCCAGCGTCGCCCAGAGAGCCGAGTGCAGGTTGGGTTTATAGAACACTACACCTACGGCTAAGGCCGTCAGCACAGCACTGAAACTATATAATCCGTGCGCGGTTTCGGTCCCCGCCGTGCCAAACACGAGTGCCACCAGCAGAGCCAATGCCGAGCCTCCGAAGGCGGTCAGCGCAGCGATTGGCGAACTGATAGCCAAACCGATCAGGAACAGCAGTCCCGTTACCCACGATTCGATCAGAAATACCTGCGAAACGCCTTCTAAACAATATGTTATGAGGTTTGTGATGTGCAGGTCGATTGTCGACGAAAAGACCTCGGGCAGGGTCGGATCGGGCAGGTGCTCGGGTGGCATCGAGTTCATTGCGCGTGCCGCCAGAATGAATATCCACGTGCAGAAAACGAACGGAAAGGTGAACGAATTGACCCTCCACGGAGCCATCACGTTGTTCATCGCCGTGCGCACCCAGACGGTCATTGCCGCGCAAAGCACCAACGCGATCCACACCCAAACGGTGTTGCCCAGAAAGGTCGGGAAGGCACACCCGACCAATATGCCGTTGAAGCCCCAAAGCCCTTGTCGCCCGTCCTCCGAGGGCATATCGATCAGATACCCCGTCAGTGTCGAGACCATCAATCCGAGCAGTGCACCCCAAGCCACCTCGGGGGTATGCGACGAGTAGGCTCCCCAAAAGATACCCACAATGAAAAATAGACCAGTCCAAGCACTTGGTTGGAACATTACTTGCCCCGCTCCGCGAAGTATGATTCGCAGGTGTTCGAGCGGTTCGAGTCGTTGTAGCTCCTCGTTGAGTTTTAGATTTGACATCATAACTATCTGTTTTTCTGTTTTTTGTTGAGTTTTTATCTCCACGGAAATTCCGCGGGTAGCGAGCACCCCTTCACCTGGCTTCGCACAACGGAGCAGATCTGGCGCAGGGTGTGTTTGACATTCGTGGTGTCGTTGCCCAACACCCTGACGCTCAGTCCGCAGTGCGAGGGTAGGCGAGTGACTCCGACCGCCAGCTCCTGCTCCCGATCGATCATCGAATGGAGCTTAGGGTAGATCGCCTCGACGATCGGCTCGGGTGCGAGAACGAAGCAGTTGCCGAGTATGCTCCACGGACCCATTGCACCCAACGCCTCGGGTGCAAAACGTGATGGCTCGATCACCATTCGTTCGTCGAAAAGTGGCTCGCCGTCGGGTCGTGAGGCGGAGGTTGCGATCGAAAGCAGATCGAACGCAAAGTGTTCGCCACTGCGTTTGTGGCGTCGCCCGCTGAGGTAGATTTCGGCAAAGAACATCGTCGCCGAAGGGTCGATAACTATCTGAGTTGTCGCTACATAGCGCGTGTGACGGCACGGAATGGTCGGCTCGGGCAGATATTCGAGATAGGCCCCAGCGTCGAGTTCGAACCTCTGCACCAGCTCGGAGTAATCGCTACGCATCTCGGCGAGTTTGGTTGCCGCGCCCGTCGAGATGTGGGCAAAGGCGTCGCGCCGCAATGTGATGTGGTGTAGGTAACGATCGCCATCGACATTCGGACCGCCCGACGAGAGCACATAGACGCAGGGCATCGTGGGCATAGCCTCATCGAAATAGAGCTCCTGCTGAACAATGATCGGGGTGCGTCGCTCCAACTTGCGCAGAATCGACCTCCCCTCGGCGTCCAGTTCGAAGAGCATACGCAGGTAGCCCCGCTTGCCTGCCGAGGCCGAGGGCGCTCCGTGTCGCTCACGAAGATAGCGATCGAGTTGCGGTGGCGTATTCATCGACCTATGTTGTTGTCAAAGAGTGCCATACGGCGAATCAAATTGACCACTTCGTCGATTCCTTCGCCCGTGAAGCAGTTGGTCATCACGGTCGGACGCTCGCCACGCATCGTCCGCGAGTCGCGTCGCATAACGTCGAGCGAGGCGTGAACGTAGGGCGCCAGATCGGTCTTGTTGATCACCAGAATATCCGAGTGCGAAATGCCCGGACCATCTTTTCGAGGAATCTTGTCGCCCGCCGCCACGTCGATCACATAGATGAAAAAATCGACTAACGCGGGCGAGAAGGTGAGTGTCAGGTTGTCGCCACCCGACTCGATCAGCACCACATCGGCGTCGGGAAAACGGGCCTCCATCTCCTCGACGGCAGCGATATTCATCGAGGGGTCCTCGCGCACGGCGGTGTGGGGGCAGGCTCCCGTCTCGACACCAATGATACGCTCCTCGACCAGAATGCCACGGAGCATACGGCGCACGTGCTCGGCGTCCTCGGTCGTGACCACATCGTTGGTGATGATCAGTACCTTGTGCCCGAGCGCAAGCAAGCGCGGAGTTATGGCCTCGATCAAGGCGGTTTTGCCCGATCCGACGGGACCGCCAATGCCTATTCGGCAGGTGTTGTTGTTCATTTCTATTGCGTTGTGTTTCAATTAGTTCATAAACATTCGTGCGCTGCCCCGTTCGTGTAGTGCCGCAAGCAGATCGACCTCGGGAGCGAAGGTGTACATCTGCTCCACGCCGAGTGTGTGCACCTGCTCGTAGAGCTCCTCGATCGTGTCGGCAAGTTCGGCGATGATCCGTTGCGTATCATAATGCGTCAGGCGCAGGCAACGCAACGCCGCGTTGAGCGTGGTGGTCATCACGCCATATTGCTGTGCCGCAAATAGCGACCGCGCGTCCAAACCCCCGAGGGCGAAGACAATGCCTTGCGCGACGGGGTAGGTGCCTGCGGTGAGGTGAGCAACAATCGCGTTGCGCCACCGCACAAGTAGCTCATTGTGTGTAGTTTGCGCACACAACTCGGCCAACTTGCGTCCCATACGCGTCGACATCTGTCGCGCCTCGTCACTCAACTTGCAACGTATCAACCGCGCGTCAACATCGAGCAGAGTCGTGTAGTTGCCAGCGAGCGCAGCGCGTCGTGCCGCGAGGGCCGCAATGCCGTCGGTCGAGGCCGACTGCCGCAACAGCACCTCGACAAACTTGGCAAGTGTCGGCGCGTCGTAGACAATGTGTTGCTCGACCGCCGTTTCGAGCGAATTCGAAAAGGCAAACGCCCCGACAGGTAGTGCCGAGTCGGCATATTGCAGCAGGTGAACGATCTGTCGCAGAGTCATTTGGCGTGGTGGTGTGAGTGCTCGGCCGTTGCGGGGTCGGTACCCCCGAACAGACGGCGCACCTCGTGCGGAGCCAGATAGGGGATAACCTCCGCACCGCGTCGAAATGTGATCGTGACATCTTCGATTGCGTGGGTGCGCATCACGCTCTCCATCACCTTGCGGTCGAGCGTCATCGGCACAAAAACGCGCGTGCCTTTGACCACTGCCGGCCAATGCTGGTTGCCGATGGCGTGGCCGAGTTCGAAGGCTGTGCGGGCGATATGGTCGGGCGTGAAGTGCACCAGACGGTCGAGCACGATCTCCATCACTTCGTGCATCTGCACATCGACAACCAACGCTCGATGATTCTCGGGATCGTAGTCGAGAATATCGCCATCGGTCAGCCTCCGCCCGCGCCCGAGCGAGATGGCATAGTGCTCGCCACGGTCGCTCACGGCCACCAGACGGCTCTTTTGAGCCGTCCATTGGTCGAGCGTGAGAGTCTCGATCTGCACCGATCGCAGAGCTTCGGTCCACTCGTTAGAGTGCACGTTTCCAATGATTTGCGAGTAAACCTTCATCGCCTAACCAAACCAATAGAGCTGACCGAGAGCAAATCGTTCGGCAGGTTTGACATAGGCGTGAACACCGTCGACCATCACTTCGAATGTTTCGGGGTTGACCTCGATTCGGGGCGTTGCGCCATTGAGCACCATATCGGCTTTCGAGAGCTGGCGGGTGCGACGTACGGGGCAGACCTGACGTTGCAAGCCGAGGCGCTCGGCAATGTCGCTCTGGAACGCTGCATTCGACACGAACGAGAGGCAGGTTGCGGGTTGTGCCACACCAAAACCGCCAAACATCGGTCGATAGTAGCAGGGTTGAGGCGTGGGCAACGAGGCGTTCGGGTCGCCCATATTAGCCCAATTGATCAGACCGCCTTTGATTACCATTTTGGGCTTTGCGCCGAAGAATGCCGGCTCCCAAAGCACCAGATCGGCCACCTTGCCGCGCTCGACCGAGCCGATGTAATCCGACACACCGAAGGTGATCGCAGGATTGATCGTCACCTTAGCCAAGTATCTCAGTACGCGATAGTTGTCGTTGCCCTCGGCGTCCTCTTTCAACCGTCCGCAAGCCGCCTTCATATACGACGCCATCTGCACCGCACGCATAAACGACTCGCCCACACGACCCATCGCCTGCGAGTCGGACGAGATCATTGACAGCACACCCAGATCGTGCAGTACGTTCTCGGCCGCCTGCGTTTCGGGGCGCACACGGCTCTCGGCAAAGGCTACGTCCGAGGGGATCTTGGGGTTGAGGTTGTGGCACACCATAATCATATCGAACAGCTCGGCCTGCGAGTTGATACCGAACGGCAGCGTCGGGTTGGTCGACGAGGGCAGCACGAAGGGCATCGACGCAACTTTCAGCAGGTCGGGGGCGTGACCGCCACCTGCACCCTCGGTGTGGTAGGTGTGGATCGTGCGACCGTCGATTGCCGCAATCGTATCCTCGACAAAACCACTCTCGTTGAGCGTGTCGGTGTGGATCGCCACCTGCACATCGTAGTTGTCGGCAACGCTGAGTGCGGCACGTATCGCAGCGGGGGTCGAGCCCCAATCCTCGTGGATCTTCAAACCGCACGCGCCCGCCTCGATCTGCTCGATCATCGGTCGTGCGGTCGCACAGTTACCCTTGCCGAGCAGACCCACATTGACGGGCAGACCCTCGAACGCACGCAGGATCATCTCGATCGACCAGCGCCCCGAAGTGATTGTGGTTCCGTTAGTTCCGTCGGTGGGGCCAATGCCTCCGCCGAAGAGCGTCGTGATACCGCCACTCAGTGCGTGGTAGGCCTGCTGGGGCGAGATGACGTGTACGTGACCGTCGATACCGCCTGCCGTGAGGATCAGGTGCTCGCCCGAAATGGCGTCGGTCGCCGCACCCGTAATCAGCTCGGGCGAAACGCCCTCCATAGTGTTGGGGTTGCCCGCCTTGCCCAGACCCGCAATGCGACCATTCTTGATACCCACGTCGGCCTTCACCACGCCCTGAATCGGGTCGATGACCGTCACGTTGGTGATCACCAGATCGAGCGCACCCTCGTCCGAGGTGATCGTGTTTGCCAGACCCATACCGTCGCGAATGGTCTTGCCACCGCCATAAACCGCCTCGTCGCCATAGGTGCGCAGGTCGCGCTCGATCTCGACATAGAGATCGCTATCGCCCAGACGGATTTTGTCGCCCACGGTCGGGCCATACAGATTGTTATATTCTTGACGCGAAATTTTTGCCATAGTTCATTATTGTTTTTCAGAGTTCTTATTGTTGTTGCAGCAGCAGGCAAAGCCTCGTTTGTGCATACGGGCGATAGCTGCAATGCGCGAAGGATAGTAGACGGGGTCGTCCTCCGTACCCGCGTAACCCATTACGAGTGAGTTGAATCCGATGATACGTTGCTTGCCGGCATAGGGTACGACTTCGACCTCGCGCTCATCACCCGGCTCGAAACGTATGGCCGTCGTGGCGGGAATGTTGAGGTGGGTGCCAAAGGCCGCCTCGCGGTCAAATGCCAAGTAACGATTGACCTCGAAAAAGTGGAAGTGAGAACCGACCTGAATGGGTCGATCGCCCGTATTGCGCACCTTGATTTTGGTCGTCGGGCGACCTGCGTTATATTCGATCTCCTCGCTACGGAGCACTACGCCTCCAATCGGAACGGGTTGCGCGGGCACGAATCCTGCACCTGCACCATAGAGTGCGGCAGCGGGATTCGGAGTTGTGTTTTGTTTTGCCATAATTGCCTCTATTTGATAGGTTTGTGAATACTTACAAGGCGCGAGCCGTCGGTGAAAACAGCCTCGACCTGCAACAGATCAATCATATCGGCTACGCCCTCCATCACGTCGTTGCGCGTCAGTACGCCTGCCGCAAGGGTCATTACCTCCTCGACCGTTCGACCCTCACGAGCCCCCTCCAAGGCGGCCGAGGTGATGTAGGCAACTGCCTCAGGATGATTGAGTTTCAGTCCTCGCTCTTTGCGTCGTGCGGCAATGTCTCCGAGCGACAGCAACAGAAGTTTGTCAATCTCTTTTGGTGTTAAATGCATAGTTGAAAGTTTTAGATTGTGAAAAGTTCTCAGTCCGATTCGTGGCAAAGAATATGCCAACCGATTTTGAAATTTGGCATTGCGGTATTAATTTTGTTCGGTGGGTTGATCGAATCAACTAAGATTTTTGGCTATGATAAAGATGATGCTTTTGGCAGGCACGGGCGGATTTTTGGGTACGTGTCTGCGATTTTTGACGGGTCGTCTGTGTACGGCTCTCGGTGCGACGCTCTTTCCGTGGGCGACGCTGGTGGTCAATGTTGTGGGTAGCTTCGTGATCGGTGTGCTGTTCGGTGCGGCCGAGCGTACGTCGCTCATTACGACGGCTATGAATGCGCTGTTGATCACAGGTTTCTGTGGCGGTTTCACCACTTTTTCGTCGTTCTCGCACGATATGTTGGGGCTCATCGAGCAACGCCATTATCTCTATTTCGCGCTCTACACCCTGCTGAGCCTTGTGCTTGGTCTGGTGATGGTTTGGGCGGGGCGCGAAGTGGTGCTGCGCCACGTGTAGTTCGATGTGTTGAATAAAAAAACTGCCCGACCTTTTTGCGGTCGAGCAGTTTTTTTGTGTCGTGTCGTTTGGGGTCTACAATCTCACACCGATCGAAAACTCCAAATATTCGGCTTTGATGCTGTGCGATTTGATGGCAAAACCGACAAACGTATCGCCCAACTTGGGGAAGTAGTAGCGGATACCCGCCTTCTCGTAGTGCCAGCCACGCTCGCGGTCGCCCGCAGCCTTAGCCTCGGGACCATTCACTCCCTTATGGCGATAGGGGTAAGCACCCACGGCCACGTGTACCGCAAAGTTGCCCCAATAGACCTCCTGCACAACTGCGATACCCACCGACAGAGGGCTGTAACCCGGGCTGTTATTGACCGACTCGTTGCCATAGAACACGCGGTCGGCAGCCTCCAATGACTTCATATTCGACGAGTAGAACAGGTCAAGACCAAGTCCCGTTGCGTAGCGCATCGAGTAGCGGTAGAGAGCATCGAAGCTGAGCGAAAGTTTGGGGTGCGCTTTGAGTTTGTCGGCAGCCTCCGCCTTCTTGACGGGGTCGGGCTCGCTCTCCACGTAGGCATTCCACTCGGCCATACAGGTGTGTACGCCACCGCCCACGACGATCATATACTGCATACCGCGATTGTAGGTGCGCTCGAAATTGTACTTTGTGGTGTATTTCTTGTGGTCGTAGTCCGACATTCGGTAGCGGGCAAAAACACCTACGCCCATACCGTTCAGCGCCTCGTTCGGAAGGCTCAAACGACCGTTCGAGAAGTGGCGGAACATAAAGTTTGCACCTGCCTCCCAGCGTTTGCCGAAATGCACCTTGCCAAATACGCCCGCACCAAAGTATGCCATAAAGGGCGAACTGAGCCAATTGTTGCCGGGGTTGTTCACGGGGTCGTACTTAGCGGGATTGTACGTAGCACCGAAGTTCAGCATATAACCTGCCGAGAAGTGCTCTTTGCGCAGGATCGATCGCTCGAACGAACCATAGGCCGAGTATAGGTTGGGGAAGTGGGTCTGGTCGCTGAACTTGAAGTTTCCGGCGCGAGCCACCGACACGCCGATGTCGATCAGCGGGAATCCGAAGGCCTCGGCGTAAGGATTTTTGTTTTCGGGTTTGGTCTGAATACCAACAGCAGCCTCATAGTTCATATATCCGTACGAGGTGAGGTTCGGGCGGCTCTTCTCGATGTCGAAACCATACCAGCCCTGCGCCGAGAAGGCGAGGTCAGAGCCCGTGATCTTCTGCGCCTTAGCGCTATCTGCCGCAATGATGAGGCAGATAAATGCAAATGTGTATGTAAAGATTTTCTTCATAGTCGTCTGATGTTTCGATAGTTGAATTCGGGCTACAAAGATAGCTATTTTTTGAAATATGTCGATCTAATCGAAGCAATTATAATATTGGAGCCAATATTTCGCGAACTGGCAAATTATTCGTACTTTTGTAGATATGTTAAATCTTAAATAGTCGTTGTTATGTCAAACCTCTTAACACTTTTATTGATCTCGTTTGCCGTGTCGGCAGTCGGTTGGATCTACTTTATCTACTTTTTCAGCATTGGTTACGGACTCTCGATCTCGGCTCTCGCAGTCGCTGTGGTGGCGATGTTCTGGGGTGAGTTGGCTCTCCCTGCCGCGATATTGTGCGGAGTGCTCTTCGTCTACGGAATACGTCTTGCACTTTATCTCTTTCTGCGTGAGCGTCGATCGGCATCGTATAAGCAGATTCTCTATCAACCCGAGAACACCACTCGCAAGCCCGTCTTTGTGATGTTGATGATCTGGATCTCGTGCGCACTGCTCTATGTCGGTCAGATGAGCCCCGTGACATTCTACCTCAATAACCTCTCTGAGGGTATGGAAGTAAACGAAATCTGGGCGTGGATAGGCGCGGTGCTGGCGACGTTAGGCGTGGTGATCGAGATGGTGGCCGACGCCCAAAAGAGCGCAGCAAAGAAGATCAATGCACGTCGCTTTGTCGATACGGGTTTGTATCGTATCGTTCGTTGTCCCAACTACTTCGGTGAGGTGCTGATGTGGACCGGTAGCTTTGTGATCTGCTTTGGGGCTTGTTGCAGCGTGTGGCAGTGGGTTGTGGCTGCGCTGGGCTATATCGGCATTGTGTATGTGATGTTTAGCGGCGCACGTCGTCTTGAACTGCGTCAAGCCGAGACTTATGGCGCAATGCCCGAATTCCAGGCCTATACCAAGCGCACACCGCTCATATTGCCATTTGTTCCCATTTATAGCGTAGCCCGCCATACGTGGCTGAAAGGATAAGCCAATCAGCATATTGACAAAAAAAGGATGTCGCTCAACCAAAGCCACATCCTTTTTTTATTCATCAATCAACTCTGCAATTTACTTACCGATGCAATATTTTTATTTTCCCTCACAGAATGTGAAATATCGAATTTAGTCAATTGGTATTCAACGTGTTACAAAATTCTCCTGAAGGACAAAAGTGTTTTCGGGGGACAGACTGGGGACTGCATTTTTACAAAGAAACCAATAAAATCTGCAAAAACGCACTATTTTTAGATTTTTTAGCATATTTGCATTTCGTTGCATGGTAAAATGGCTTTTAATTGGAGCTGAAATTGCACCTGAAATTGCTATGAAATTTAGTGGTTTAGTTTAGTCCAATGTATATATAGAATAGGAGTAAACTAAACCGCCTTTATCGCCAAATCTAAGAGGTCTGTTATAGAAGTGCCTTTACACTCTTTTAAAATGGGCTTTGTCCCTCTCATTTGCAGATGTTATGAGTTTCTTTATATCCGTCTACCTTTTAATAGGAATTTCTGAGAAGTGCCAAAGTATACTCTTTTTGCTTCTCAAAAGAACAGAGATTTAGGATTTAGAGGTATGGTATACCATATTATTTTTCTTTTCTCAAGCATAGATTGTTATTATGTAAACTCCACCATGAGGTTAAAACTTCAGGGTGGAGTTATGCGTATAATTTAATCAATCCAAATTTTCAAGCATCAAGAAATTTCTCAAGTGTAGATGAGTGATGCCATTGTCATCATTGCGTGTAACGCCCGGAGTCATCGAAACTACATATTTGGGATAATTATCTTTTATATTACGCAGATTCCCAAATTCTCGTTCTCTGGTTTCGTCATTTGAAATTATATATGCAGCCTGTATATATATTCTTTTGGTTCCGGCTTTCTTTGTGCAAACAAAATCTATTTCACCAGCTTGTAGTTGGCCGACATTGACTTTATATCCTAAGCCGATAAGATGTTGGTAGATGATATTTTCAATGACCTTTTCTATGTCACCTTCACGTGTACCTTCAGCCTGAGCATTTCTCAGTCCATGATCTTCAAAGTAAAATTTATCATTGCTTTCAAACAGGCGTTTGCCATGAATGTCATACCTATTTACTTTGTGAATGATATAGGCATCCTCCAAATATTGTGCATAGTCAATAACTGTATCAGGAGAAACAGTTGTGCCTTGAGATTTCATGAACTTGGATATGCTTGAAGCCGATATAATCTTACCGATATTGTCTGCGATAAAACCAGTCAGCTTCTCCAGAAATGACACATTGCGAATATTGTTTCTTGAGATGACATCTTTTAAGAGGACTGTGTTCAAAACATCCTTTTGATACTCTATTGCATCATCTTCATCCAATCCCATTTTCTTAAGACCTGGAAGACCACCAAACTGGATATACTTTGCCAATGCGTCATCTACGTCCTGCAAATTATGGAATTGCAGAAACTCTTTATAGCTCAAGGACTGCACATATATCTCCTTGTATCGTCCGCCAATAATCGTACTGAGTTCCTTGCTCAGCATCTTGGCATTGCTACCTGTGACGATAACTTCTGCATCAGGTTCGGTTCTATAACTTCGGACAGTTCGCTCGAATTCTTCAATTTCTTGAACTTCGTCAATGAGAATATAGTTCATCTTTCCAACTTGGTAATGAGCATCTATGTATGCATTCAGATCCTGATAGGTTTTGATGTGATCAAAAGCCTTCTTTTCCTTGTCAACATAGATGACATTGTTATTCTCATCCTTCGATTTGAGGTCACGAATCATTCTAAGCGTATAACTTTTACCTACACGCCTCTGTCCCGTCAACACAATAATGGTATCTTTGCCAAGGTACTTCTCTATTTTGTCCAAATAATGCTGTCTAACTAATATTTCCATATCGTTCATATTTGATAACACATGCAAAGATAATACTTTTATCGATTATAAACGAAGAATTATATAAAACAATTCGATTTATATTTTAGAATCGAAGAAATTCATCCCTACTGATTTGAATACTTGTATCATTCTACATATTATATTTATCTGCCCATTCTCCCCAGTATAGTCCTTAGCAGAAATGCAGAGGTAGTCTTCAGGGCTAGTGACTACCTCATGCACAACGGAACTATTCGTTTAATAATCAAATTTCACTTATTTGCGAGTATGTGAAATGTGAAATATTCACATTAATGATTAATGGAAAAGATAAATAATATTGCTAAAAGTTTTGTGGATGTGAAAAATTCTCTAACTTTGCACATAAATAAAGTTTTCAAGTATGATAATACGATTAAGAGTTAAGAATTTTCTCTCCTTTCACGACGAGGTTGAATTTTGTATGATACCTGGTCAAGGAAGACTAAAACAAGAACACAAGTCCAAGCCTATAGGAGGTTATAGTGTTTTAAAAACATCTGCCGTTTACGGGGCGAATGCAGGTGGTAAAAGTAATTTAGTAAAAGCAATTGCCTTCCTGAAGTATATGGTATTGCATGGGACACGTCCTGATAGTCTTATTGATTACCATAAATTTCTTCTGTCTAAGGAAGCAAGAGAAGATAACTCCAAATTGGAAATAGAATTCCAGTCAGAAAATAAAAATTACGACTATGGAATTGAATTTAATAACGAAGGCATAGTGAATGAGTGGTTATATGAGTTTACAAAACGGTCGGAGAATCTTATTTATGAGCGCAAAGGGAATCAGTTCACATTGGATGGATTGCTGAAACGTAATAAGTCTGATGAATCTCGTCAGTATTTACAATTCTTTGCGCAGTCTACTCCAAATAACCAATTGTTCCTTCATGAAGTTTTTACCCGTAATATTAAGGACAATGTAAATGATATATCTGACCTCACATCAGTTATCAATTGGTTTCTTAATACGCTGAAAATTATATTTCCAGGAACAGGTTACAAACATGGAGTTATGCTTCAAGCTGCCGATGATGTAGAACTTCAGCGTTTCTATGCGGTTTTACTACGTTACTTTGATACTGGTATTGATAGTATAAAATTGCATGAGGTAGATATAGAAAAGTTAGGTATACCTCAAGCGTTATTACGCGACATCAAATCAGATCTCCTAAAATCTAATGGAAAGGATGCCTATGGTGCTTTGTCTTTCGAAGATGAACTATATATGGTATCAGCAGAAAATGGAGTAGTAAAAACTAAGAAGTTGATAACTATTCATAAAATGATTGGTGGAGGTAAGAATGATATTGCGATGTTTTCATTAAGTAACGAAAGTGATGGCACAAAACGGCTCTTTGATTACATACCATTGATTCTTGACTTAATGAAAGGATCTAAAGTGTTTGTCGTCGATGAGATAGAAAGGAGTCTGCACCCATCTCTTGTTTATCAAATATTTAAATTGTTTTTGGACTCTTGCGAAAGCATAGATAGTCAGTTGATTGTAACAAGCCATGAAACTACCTTGATGACCCAAAACTTATTACGTAAGGATGAAATTTGGTTTATGGAAAAGAACGCCGAGGGTGAAAGTAAACTGGTTTCATTAGAAGAATATAAAGTACGCTTCGATAAGGAATTAAGAGGTAGTTATCTTGACGGATCATTTGGAGGAATCCCCAAATTTCGAGACGAGGAATTTAAAGCACTTTTACAAAGAAACATCCCAGACCAGTCTACTATATGCCAAGAGTGAGAAAAGAACTGAAACGCAAATCTAATTATAAAGACAAAAAATCGAACAATGTGAATACATCAAGTTTGGTTTTAAGTAATATGTTGAACTGTATAGTAAAAAAATATACCGGAAATGAAAGTAGAAGAAAAAAAACTATTTAAAAATTGTGTATTGATGGTGGAGGCTTTAAAGGACTCTTTTCAGCTCAAGTGTTAGCAAAATTTGAAGAAGGTCTTAAAAACAACATAACTTAACACTTTGAACTCATATGTGGAACTTCAACAGGTGGCTACAGCAGATGAAGTAGGAGATTGGAACGATGTATCTTATGTGACTTTTTATTATTCAAGGACGTAAGATTTTAATTGATGTTCATGGCGGTGGACTCTATGTTAGTTATATTAATAAAACATATGTAGACGCATATAATAAAGAGAAGTTTCACAATGAAGGGGCATCTATGGATATAAATAATTTAGGGTATTGGAATTTATTTTATTATAAAGCAAAATAACGGTATGCGACATATTGAAGACAATATTAAAGAAAAAAGGAACAAGCAGTATAATAAATGGGCCAGGAAGTATCCCTCATATATTTCTTTAATAATTCCAATTATTCTTGGAATATCAATAGGAGTTGACGACTATATGGAGTCGAAAGTATGGGGAAGGGCAATAATTTATATAATGTCTATATCAACATTTAGTACAGCATTGTTCTTTTTACTTAGATTTACTCTTCGTGATATCTCTAAGTTTTACCCTGAAATGATTATATTCTGTGACCGTCTCAAACCAACAAGTAGAATACTATATAGTAATGATTCGTCTTACTCGGAAGACCAGAAGACTGAAATTAGAAAGAAGATTAAATTAAGGAGAAATATTGATCTGTTGAAATACAAGACAAAAACATATAAGAATAAGAAATATGTAAAACGGGTGGATGAAGCTGTAGCCTGGCTTTTAGATGTCACACGTTTTGATGACATATTATTCGAGCAGAATTGTCTGTATGGATTCTGGCGAAACCTGACGGCAGCGTTGTTGGTTGATACCATACTGGTGTTTGCAATGGCTGCTATTAACAAATGGTATTATGCACTGCCTTTCGGAGAACATTTTGTGATGATAGGCTTGCTGATATTACTGCTTACCATTCCTGTGACATGGGTGGCGTATTGTAATGGCAGGACTTTCGCCAAAAGAATGTATGATGTGTTTGTGAACTTGGATGATAACGATAATAATTATTAAGAAAGAACATGAGTAAGATTAAGTTTTATCCTGTAGATAATGGTGATACTGTATTGATTAAGGTTGATAAGACCACTATTCAGATTGATGCAAACATCAGAAACAACGATGATTGTTATGATGTCATGGAGGATTTGTTGGACGAGTTGAGTACTGACGGCGAAGGTAGATACCATTTGGACTTGTTTATGTTGACACACCCCGATGAGGACCATTGCCGTGGTATTGATACGAATTATTATCTGGGTGACCCTGACAAGTATTCGGATGCGGATAAAGATGATGACTTGGTAATCATTAATGAACTGATGGTGACACCAATGCTTTTCTCTGATGCTACTAGTACGCCAGCAAAGGCATTAAAGAAGGAGGCAAACAGACGTCGTAAGTTGTGGGATGAGGACTCTCCTGACAAAAACAAAGCCGGCAACCGACTTGTCATTATCGGATATGATGGAGACAAGAAATATGAAAATGTGCCTTCGTACATTCCGGGAGATACAATCAAGAAGGTGAATGGCAAGACCATGGCATTGATAGAATTCTTTGTTCATTCTCCATTCAAGGATAGTTTGGTTAAGGGAAGAGCGGAGTCGGACAAGAATGTGACATCTATCGTGATGCAGGCAAGGTTTAAGAAATCCAGTTGGGATACTAAGCCTTCGGCGTTGTACCTCTTTGGTGGGGATGCCGACCACTATATCTGGGAGGAAATTCAAAACCAAAGTTCGGCTCACAACAATGGTGAAAAATTAGACTTTGATATTTTTCTGGCTCCCCATCATTGTTCTTGGACCTACTTCAATGACGTTCCGTATAAGAAGGAGGAAACGGATGAGGCTGTTGAATCGTCAAAAAAACTGATTAAAGATCACAAAGTAAGTGGGGCAGTAATCATTGCATCGTCGAAGCAGATTAATGATGACGATGATAATCCGCCGCATTATCCTGCCAAAAAGGAATATATAAAACTGATAGGGTCATCTGACAAATTCATCTCTCTAGCCGAGGAACCAGATTCCAAGAACTCCAAGCCCGTGGTGTATGTGGTTACTTCCAATGGCTTTCAGAGAAAGGACAAGAATCAGCAGACAGGTTCGGCTGGAGCAGCCATTGGTAGCAGTGGTACATCGGGAAGAAAGTCTACATATGGAAGTAAGTAACGAATATCCACAATTTACAAAGTGCACACTGTCGGAAGTCCCTCTGTGTGTACAAGAAGATGTCAAAAGAGTCTCCAGAATGGTTGGCGTATCTTTTGACAATATATATTATAGGTATCATGATTCAATAGTAGTTCGGTTGGTCTTGTCACTTGAATTTCCAACAAGGTATGATGAAAAATCGGCACTAGTTCGGTTAAAGGAGCCTGTATATGTGGAATTTTATTCTGATTATCCATACCGAGTACCTGGTGCGTATATTGGTAGAAGCGATTTTGATTTTGACCATACCCCTCATATTTATTGCGAAAAAGATGGAATGAGGCCAATTTGCTTGTTTCGCGGTAATGGTGACGAGTGGTTTGCCAATATGGAGCTAGAGGACTTTATCAAACACCTTCGGTCGTGGTATGAAGATTTGGCTTCTGGTTTGAATATAGAAGATGGCGGCAAGTTTGAGCCATTGCGACTTGAAGGGTATACGGCAACCATATCGTATGATTATGAACGACTATCGGACGAGATAGAGAATGTTGATGACCGGCAAAATGGTTTTTTTCTTGTTATTTATGTGCGGTTGGAAAAGAAATTAATTCGACTGACGGAAGATAATATGTGGCTTCTGAAAATGCCTGGGTTAGGTAAAAAAGATATTGTCATCGGCGCCGTAAGTTGGGATGGTTCTAAAAGGAGTTGTGATAGGTATGATGTCGTGCTGCCAAGGCTATATTCGGAACTTCAAGAATATGCAGGTAAGCATGGTGTGGAAATAGACGCTACTATTAGTGAAATCTTAGGCAAAGTTGATAATCATACTTCCAGTTTTATTATTATCCTAGCGATAAGACGAAGTAAAAAATTGATAGGGGTAGATTCTTACTATCAGTTTGTCAATTTCGAAATACTATTAGACACAGATACGGAAGGGAAATACGTGCTGACACCAACATCAAAGGTGAAATTCCACAGACATGAATCACCTTTTACAACCAAGAAGGCTCATGAGATATCACATTTGAATACTGAGATTAATCCGTCATTAATCATTTCAGGTTGCGGTGCTCTTGGGTCAAAAGTAGCGATGCATTTAATTCGTGCTGGTATAAACAATATCTTGTTTTCAGATCCAGATACGATGAGTGAACATAATCTGAGCCGGCATGTGTTGTTTGATGATTCTGTATTTAAGAACAAGGCCTGCGAATTAAAAAGTGTTGCCAATATGATGTACTACCATGAATCATTTAACACAGAGGCTTCTCGTAAGCACATAAAATCAATACTGGAGGATGCGGACGTTATGAGCAAGCGAAAGCCCGATTATCTTCTAGATTTTTCAGCATCGAAGGTGGTTAGTAATCAGTTGGTGAATATTGAGGACAGACCGACTGCTATTAGTGCGGCTATATATGATGATGGAAGGTTTGGATTGTTGTTGTGTGAAGGTAATAGTGACGGTGCAAGACTGGATGACGTAATGGCGACATTCTTTGCCCAATACAAGACAGATGCTTTTGTTTCCAACTATCTTATGCGTGAGAAGGGACTTTTGGAAGAGCCTGCAACTTTGTTAAATGTAGGGCTTGGCTGTAATTCGGAAACATTCATACTTGCAGATGATGTTATCTCGCTGTATGCTTCAGCAATGAGTATAACGATTAAGGATGTCTTTGCGGGCAATCATCCCGATGGAGGCTGTTGGATGTATATTTGTGATGATGATGGATGCTTAAAGGTTCATAGAATTGAAGTGCCGCCATATTATTGTTTTGATGTGAAAACTTGGAGGGTTCGTATAAGTGAGCAGGCATTTAAGGATATAGTGGAGTTGGCCGAAGCGGCTGGCACTTATGAAACTGGTGGATACCTATTGGGGCAATGTAATCTAAAGACAAAGACGATACATGTCATAGACACCATTGAAGCTCCAGAAGATACTATTCATAGAGGGGATTACTTGGTATTGGGGAAAAAGGGTATAAGGAAGAAACTGTCACAGGTTGAGCGTCGGTCAGGTGCGACATTTGGGTATGTGGGAGAGTGGCATTCACATCCGAACGGGCCCAATGAATTTAGTGCTACTGATTATGAGGAGTTTGCAAATAAGGTAGAAGAAATGATAGCTGATGACACAACCAAGCCAATATTGGAGATGCTGGTGGCTCCTGCTGGTATGAGTTGTGCGGTACTGACTCTATGTTAGAGGCACTATAATAATTTTGTGTAAAAACAAAAATACGAGATTCGTAATGAGTCTCGTATTCTCATTTAATGTCTTTTATTTGGTCGCAATTATTACATTATAACAAATATTACTCCTGTTGTATGTTTATATTAAGTAATATAAACTCATGTGGAATCTGTATCATAATTCCAGCTCCATCACCGGTTTTGTTATCAGCACCTTCAGCTCCTCGATGAGCCATATGTTCAAGAACCTGTAAGGCGTTTTCTACTACATCGTGATATTTCGC
>JAFOEH010000119.1 GCA_017380275.1 Alistipes sp. | reverse complement strand
GTATCATCTTCGATATCCGAAATAATCCTGGAGGTAGTGGCGAGGCTGGTCTAATTATGGCAGGAAACTTCTTTAACCAGAAGACAATCGTTGGTTATACCGCTATCAAGAACGGTAAGGGTCACAATGATTTCTCGGAGATGAAGGCTCTGTATTGTCGTCCATCGGAAACTCACAATTGGTCAGATAAGAAGACTATGTTGCTCACAAACCGTGAGGTCTACTCTACGGCAAATCTCTTCACAAGCGCCCTTAAGCAGGCAAAGAATGTAACTCAGATTGGCGGTATTTCAGGTGGCGGTGGCGGTATGCCTATGACACACTACCTTCCTAACGGATGGTTGGTTGTATTCCCGGGAAATGTATTGTTTGATACAAACAAACAGCACATTGAGGGTGGTATCGAGCCTGATATTAAGGTTACATCCACCGATGCTGATTTCGACGCAGGTCGCGATGCAATTATCGAGGCAGCTCTTGCGGAGTTGATGAAATAGAAGATATAAAATCAAGGGCAGATCTAACAGATCTGCTCTTTCTATATATGCCTGTATTTGGCCTATGAGTCCGCAGTTAACTTGGGCTTCAGCACTTTTTGATGAAACAGAGGTTACAACATCTGTAGCAGTTGCACCATCAGCACTCCGATGTGATTTCCTGCAGCATAACCTACGATTCCCGCCCCGAGGCCCGTCACGAGCGCACGCTTGTTGCGCATCGCAGCCGATGCCATCGGCACAAATGGCGGCGAATTAATAAAGGCCACCGACGAGATCATCATCGAGTCGGCATCGACGCGCAACACTCGACATCCTATGGCGTGAAGGAGTAGCGATAGGAATACCGCAACCAACATAAACGCCAATTGATTAATGCCGCCCCTCAGATCGAGATTAGAGAAATCGGCCATCGAGGCGATCGTGAGGCTGAATATGTATATCAGATACATTCCCACGTCATAGCTCAAATCCATATCACGCACTCGCTTAACAAATGAGCAGGCTACACCCAGCGTTGTGATCAACAAGATAAAGATCACCATAAACCACTGCTCCGCGAAGAGCAACGCCACACCGGCTGACACAGCTACAAGAATCACCGTCAGGCCCAGTATCCTCAATAACTGCTGCCCGCCCTCGCGCGTAAATAATCGTCGATAGGGATTTGGTTCAGGTGTGTTGGCCGCGTCCTGCGGCTTATTGTCGAATGACACTTGAGTTTGCGGCTTCTCTCCATACAAGCGCCGGAAAAGCTTGATTCCCACGCTGAAAAGAAAAACAAAATATGTGAACGAAATGATTATGTCATACGAATTTATCAGCACAAAAGTCTCGCTGTTGATCTTGAAAATTGTCTGCAGCGCCGCCGCATTGAGCGTTCCTCCGGTGTACATTCCCGTGATTATGCCACCCACCTCGGCTCCCTGCTCGATGTTCTGCCCAAAGAGCACATAACCTATCGTTACGGCTATGCACGTTGCGAGAAATCCGCTGGCCACGATCTTACATTGCAGTCGTGCCTCGCCACGCGAGAAGGTGCATCCGTAGAGCATCATCGGTATGGCGAGCGGAATCAGTACGTTGGGTAGAAACTCCTGCAACGTAGCAATTTCGGTGGGTATGAAAGGAAGATTGCCAATCACCATTCCGATGGCATATAGCACCATTATAGGCCCCAGCTGCTCGAGCGGCCGATATCTCCGACATAGCCATACAACCCCCGCCGGTACAATGAAGAATATCACTAAAAGCACAATGTAATTCACAACCGCCATCTGCAACGCAAAAATTATATATTATCAATGTCACAAATATACTACTTAATTGGTAAAGCGCATCTAAAAGCCGATATGTGATTTTCTAATTTCCTGAATTTTATCTAACTTTGGAGATTAAATGCGGCCATCGACTGGACGAAGAATAGAAATCATAAGGAAAATAGAAAACAACCTAACGTATATGAAGAAAATTTTTACACTTCTTTTTGCAGTTGTGCTTTTAGCGGCTTGTTCTGGCCGCAACGGCGAGTCAGTATGGGTGGAGGCCGAGAGTTTTGCCACTAAGGGCGGCTGGAGTGTCGATCAGCAGTTCATCTTCGAGATGGGCTCGCCCTACCTTATTGCTCACGGAATGGGGCGCGCTGTTGAGGATGCCTCGACCGAGGTGGAGTTCCCTTCGTCGGGTACCTACCACGTCTATGTACGATGCTACAACTGGACCTCGCCCTGGTCCGACAAGGAGGGCGCAGGCCGCTTTGCCATTAGTGTAGGCGATAAACAATTGAGCGATAATCTCGGAACCACGGGAAATAGGTGGGAGTGGCAGTATGCTGGAGCTGTGGATATTACGAGTAAGGGTGTAGAGCGCGTTGCGTTGCACGATATGACGGGTTTTGACGGCCGTTGCGATGCACTATATTTTACAAAACGTAAGGACGATGTTCCTGCGTCACAGCCCGAATCGTTGGCCGCTCTGCGTCGCGAGATGGCGCCCACGAAGGCTAAGGTCGTAAAGGCCGATTTTGTAGTCGTTGGCGGAGGCATTGCGGGAATGTGTGCGGCGGTGGCATCGGCTCGCCTGGGCAGTCAGGTGGTTTTGATTAACGATCGTCCGTTGTGGGGCGGTACGAATAGCTCCGAGACGCGAGTTCATCTTGGTGGCCATATCGAGATGGGACCCTACGAGAATCTTGGCAATATGATTAAGGAGTTCGGTCCCCTGCGTGGCGGAAATGCACAGCCCGCAGAGTTCTATGAGGATGATAAGAAACGAGCATTCCTTGAGGCAGAGCCTAATTTGTCGCTTTATCCGTCTTACAAAGTCTATGCCGTTGATAAGCAGGGCGATCGAATATCTGCTGTCTATGCCAAGCATATTGAAACGGGCGAGGAGATCCGCTTCGAGGCGCCTATTTTCTCCGATTGTACGGGTGATGGAACTGTGGGCTATCTTGCAGG
>JAFOEH010000118.1 GCA_017380275.1 Alistipes sp. | reverse complement strand
GGCTATGATTCTACCCATCAGCCTTACGCCTGAATCTTCTGGAAGAGCTTGCGGAATGATACCTCGTCATCAACCATTGCACGCAAAGCCTCAATCTTGATACGCTCCTGTGCCATAGTGTCGCGGTGACGAACTGTCACGGTGCCATCCTCCAGAGTCTGGTGGTCAACTGTTACGCAGAATGGAGTACCGATAGCGTCCTGACGACGGTAACGCTTACCGATAGAGTCCTTCTCGTCGTATGCTACAACATAGTCGTACTTCAGATCGTCGATAATCTGGCGAGCTACGTCGGGCAGACCGTCCTTCTTAACCAAAGGCATAACGGCAACCTTCGTGGGAGCCAGTGCTGCGGGAATGCGCAATACTACGCGCTCCTCGCCATTCTCCAGCTTCTCCTCGGTGTAGGCAGCCGACATAATCTGCAGGAACATACGGTCAACACCTATTGAGGTCTCCACAACGTAGGGAACATAGCTCTCGCCGCGCTCGGCATCGAAGTACTGAATCTTCTTGCCAGAGTACTCCTGATGGCGACCGAGGTCGAAGTCGGTACGAGAGTGGATACCCTCCACCTCCTTGAATCCGAACGGGAAGTTGAACTCTACGTCGGTAGCAGCATTGGCGTAGTGAGCCAGTTTGTCGTGGTCGTGGAAACGGTAGTTCTCGTCACCGAAGCCCAAGGCGCGGTGCCAAGCCATACGGGTGTTCTTCCACTTGTTCCACCAATCCATTTCGGTGCCGGGCTGCACGAAGAACTGCATCTCCATCTGCTCGAACTCGCGCATACGGAAGATAAACTGACGTGCTACGATCTCGTTACGGAATGCCTTACCAATCTGCGCAATACCGAAGGGGAGCTTCATACGGCCCGTTTTCTGCACGTTCAGATAGTTTACGAAGATACCCTGTGCGGTCTCGGGACGCAGGTAGATGGTGTTAGCACCATCTGCCGTTGAGCCCATCTGTGTCGAGAACATAAGGTTGAACTGACGAACATCGGTCCAGTTGCGAGTACCTGAGATGGGGCAAACAACCTCGCAGTCGAGGATAATCTGCTTGAGCTCGGCAAGATCGTTGTCGTTCAGCGCCTGCGCAAAGCGAGCGTGAATGGCATCGCGCTTTGCAACGATGTCGGCTACGCGGGGCGAAGTGGCACGATACTGCTCCTCGTCGAAAGCGTCGCCAAAACGCTTACGCGCCTTGTCAACCTCCTTCTGGATCTTCTCGTCCTGCTTTGCCATCCAATCCTCAATCAGTACATCGGCACGGTAGCGCTTCTTCGAATCCTTATTGTCGATCAGAGGGTCGTTGAAGGCTGCAACGTGACCTGATGCCTCCCAAGTGCGGGGGTGCATAAAGATAGCAGCGTCGATACCGACGATATTCTCGTTGAGCTTCACCATTGAATCCCACCAGTAACGCTTGATGTTATTCTTCAGCTCTACACCATTCTGGCCATAATCATAAACGGCACCCAGACCGTCGTAAATCTCGCTCGAAGGGAAAATGAAACCATACTCCTTGCAGTGAGCGATAAGTTTTTTGAACAACTCCTCCTGTGTCATATTTTTCTAAATTTTTGAGTTTTCGACTATTTATCTCACAAATATAGTTATTTTTCAGTGAATTGATGCGTTGTGCTCCGTTTTTTATCAAAGATAAAAAGAAAACCTACCTGCAAATAGCAGATAGGCTCATTTTTTTTACATTAGACCTTCACGTCGGAATGAAAACTCTCCCTCGCTCGAAATGATGACGTGGTCGAGCACCTTGATGTCGAACAGCGCCGCCGCCTCCGCTACTTTGCGTGTCAGCACCTTGTCGGCCGCACTCGGCTCGGCTGCTCCCGAAGGGTGGTTGTGCGTGAGGATAATTTGCGTAGAGAGTAGCTCTAACGCGCGTTTGATTATGAGTCGATGATCCACCACCGTGGCCTGTACTCCACCCTGGCTAACTCGCTGTCGTTCAAGCAATCGGTTTGACGATGTGAGATATAGTACCCAGCACTCCTCGTGCTTCATTTCCTCGAAAACGGGGCGCATCAGTCGCGCCACATCCCTATCGGTAGAGATGCACTCCACCTCCGTCTCACTCGTTCGCGCAATGCGTCGTCCGAACTCAGCCGCTACCTGCAGTCGCTCGGCACGCTTCAGACCAATGCCCTCGACCATACGCAGACGTCTTAGATCCGTTCGCGCTATGGCCGCCAACGACCCGCACTCGCGCAGAATTCCCTCAGCGACAGCCTTCGGGTCGCGTTTCTCGTCGCGTGTCTCGATCAGTAGCGCCAGCAACTCCTCATCCGAGAGAGCCGCAGCACCACGCGAAAGAAGTCTATCGTGCAGGTTTTTCATTTTCGGTTTTCGTTGTTAATTTTCCGCAGTGGGAGCGGGCGTTTGCAACTTTTCGTTTGCCGTCTTGCTTTCATTTGTGGCAGACTCCTGTGTCTCATTTTTTACTCCCTCCTGCGCCTCGGCCTTTGCCCCATCCTTTGCGGGACGACGACGGCGTGATCGCTTTGGCTTGGCGGGAGTTGCGTTATCATCAGTTGAGGGCGCATCTGCTGTATTCACCTCAGTTGCAGCCTCCTCGTTTTTGGCCTCGGTTGTATTATTCTCTACTGCTGCCTGCTCCTCCTGCTTGGGCTTGGAGCTACGACGCGAACGACGTTTCGGTTTTGCCTCCGTCGTAGGCTCTGCCGCGGGTTCTGCGCTTGTCGCAGGCTCGGCCACCTTCTCCTCCGCAGACTCGCTCTTTTTCGCACTCTTGGGTTTGCTCTTCGGCTCCTCCTTTACCTCGGCCTTCGGTGCCGCCTCCTTCTTTGATGTACTCTTCTCGGCGCGCTTTGGTGTGGATTTGTAGGCGGTGTCGATGTTGTCCAGCTTATCCAATAGCTTGGTGCAATCCTCGTCGTTGAAGCCCTGCGATACCGAGTGCGCAGCTCGCTGCTCGGCCTCCTTCTTTGACTCGCCAGCGCCGTGTCCCACCTCGATGTTGTCGATCATTACGGTCGAGTAGAAGAAGGGGTGCGACGTAGAGTAAGTCTTGTCGTGAGAGGTTGAGAAGTGAATCGTGTGATGATTCTTCTGGCACCACTCGATAAGGCGACTCTTGAAGTCGGTCTCCGACTCAAGCAGGGTATCAACCTTCAGGTATTGTGCGAAGATCTTGTTGATAAGCAGACGATTGACAAAGTCGTAACCCTGGTCGAGATATATCGCCCCCATCATCGCCTCGAAGGCGTCGCCGTAGATGTGTTTCTGCGCCGAGCTGTTGGTGGAGTTGGTGATGACGTGGTCGTCCAGCCCGATGCGCTTGGCTACGGCGTTGAGCGACTGACGCGACACCATTTTCGAGCGCATCTGCGTCAGAAAGCCCTCGTTCTTGTCGGGGAACTCGATGAAAAGATAATCCGACGATACGCTTTCGATCACTGCATCACCCAGAAACTCAAGTCGTTCGTTGTTTATATGTTGCCCGTTGTCGAGCGTTACCGAGGCCGATTTATGGATCAGTGCCAGCTTGTAAAGTTCGATGTTGTTGGGAATGAATCCGAACATATCGTCGATGGCACGATAAAAGATCTTGTCCTTGCCGAAGTTGCGGCGCAGAGGACGAAGAAGAAAATCTATCAAAATGTCAATTATTTACGGGTTATAACTAATAATGGCTGTCACACACAAGTCCGACAGCCTAAAACAGTGTAGATCGCTCGCGCGACCGACTCTACATCTTACGGAAAATGATGGTAGAGTTATGACCTCCGAAACCGAACGTGTTGCTAAGTGCGCAACGTACCTCGCGATGCTGTGCCACGCCGAGTGTAAGGTTAAGTTTGTGGTCAATCTCAGGATCAACCTCCTCGACGTTGATCGTCGGGGGAATCACGCCACGCGAAATGGCCATCACACAGGCTAATGCCTCTATGGCTGCCGTGCCGCCCAGCAGATGTCCGGTCATCGACTTGGTTGATGAGATATTGAGTTTGTAGGCGTGCTCGCCAAAAAGACTCTGGATAGCCTTGATCTCGGCTACATCGCCCAGATTTGTAGAGGTTCCGTGAGCGTTGATGTAGTCAACATCCTCGGGCTGCAACCCTGCATCGTTGAGCGCCTCACGCATCGACATCATAGCCCCCTTTCCGTCGGGATGAGGAGCTGTCATATGATACGCGTCGGCTGACATACCGCCTCCGACAACCTCGCAATAAATCTTTGCTCCACGCGCTAAAGCGTGCTCCAGCTCCTCGAAGATCAGCGCACCACCGCCCTCGCCAATGACAAAACCATCGCGGTCCTTGTCGAACGGACGCGAAGCGTGCTCGGGGTCATCGTTGCGAGTTGACAGAGCCTGCATAGCGCAGAAACTACCCACGCCCGGCTCGTTGATCGAAGCCTCCGATCCTCCCGTTACGATCACCTCGGCCTTACCCCAGCGGATGAGATTCAGCGCGTCGATCATAGCGTGGTTCGACGAGGCGCAAGCCGAAACGGTTGCGTAGTTCGGACCCATAAAGCCGTATTTGATCGAGATGAAGCCGGCAGCCAGATCGGCTACCATACGCGGAACAAAAAATGGACTAAATCGAGGGGTAAAATTCCCCTCGACATAGCCCTTACTCTCTTCGTAGAACGTTGTAGTTCCACCTGTACCTGAAGCCCAAATGACACCAACTCTCTCGCGGTTGATCTCATCATTATCGACGATGCCGGCATCTCTCAAAGCCTCCTCGGCCGAGACCATAGCCCATTGCGCATAGGGGTCGTATTTGCGGACCTCCTTGCGGTCGAAGTATTTGCTCCAGTCGTAATTTTTGACTTCGCACGCGATGTGTGAGCGGAATTTAGAGGCGTCGAAATGTGTAATCTCCGTAGCAGCGCTTACGCCCTTCTCGAGATTTGCGAAGTACTCATCAATTGAATTACCCAGAGGGTTGATAGTACCAATGCCCGTAACGACAACTCTTCTTCCAGCCATAATT
>JAFOEH010000117.1 GCA_017380275.1 Alistipes sp. | reverse complement strand
ACACCTCAAATGTAGTCTTGTCGGCTGAGTAATCCATCTCTAAGATTGGTTTCTCGGGCACAGGAAATGCCTCTGATGTCTGCTTGCTGCTGCAAGCAATTGTAGCTACGGCTGCAACGAGAGTCGTACTACGAAGAAAAAATTTACAGATATTCATATAATAAAAAATTTGTAGTCTAAAGCGGTATTCTCCAAACTACAAATTTATAAATTTATTTTATTCTAAACAAGACTATTTGCCGTATGCAGCAGCAAGATAGCGTCGATATAATACATTATATATAGCGTGACGCTCCTCGTTGGGCACATACTCGCCATCGAATCCCGACGACATCGCCTCCTGCGCCTGCTCCACCGACTCATACACACCCGCAGCCGTCGCCGCATTCATCGCCGAGCCTAAAGCACACGCCTGCTCACTTCGCACCACCTTAATATTAACGCCAATCACATCGGCCATTGTCTGCATCACATAGCGCGACTTACGCGAGATTCCACCAACGGCAAATATCTCATCAATCTGCAATCCCTCATCGGCCAAACGCTCATTGATGGCTCTCGATCCGAATGCCGTCGCCTCCACCAGAGCCTTGAATATTTCGGGCGCGGTCGTTGCCAACGTCAGATTCAGCAACGCACCCGTCGCCAGCGGATCATCATCGGGCGAGCGACGTCCATTAAACCAATCCACCGCCACCATATCATCTTCAGCGAGAGGCAACTTCTCCGCCTCAGCCGTCAGCGTCGCTAAAATCTTATCCTCCAAATCGGGCATATCGGCCACGCTTCTCAAGCTCCAGCCGAGCAGTCGCTTCAGCCACGCATAAATATCTCCAAAAGCAGCCTGTCCCGCCTCAAAACCGATTCTTCCGGGCAGCACCGAACCATCCACCTGACCGCAGATTCCGCGCACGGTATGGCTACCAATCACGTCATACGCCGCCGTTGTTATGTCGCACGTCGATGTTCCCATCACCTTAACCAGCACACGATCCCTTACGCCCGCGCCCACAGCTCCGACGTGGCAGTCGATCGCCCCCACGCCTACTGCAATACCCTCTTTCAATCCCAGACGCTCGGCCCACTCGCGGCACAATCCTCCTGCCGAGTGATCCGACGTGTAGGTCTCGCTGAACAAATGTCCTCGAAACACCTCAAGCAGAGGATCCACCTGCTGCCAGAACTCCCACTCGGGCATACCGCCCCACTCCTCGTGCCACATAGCCTTATGACCTGCAGCACAACGACTTCGCGCGATTCGTTCAGGCGTAGTATCACCCGCAAGCAGGGCGCTGATCCAGTCGCAATGCTCCATCCACGAATAGGCTTTCTCGCGCAGGTGTGGCGCAACGCGCAACGAGTGCAACATCTTGGCCCACACCCACTCGCACGAGTGGTTTCCGCCGCCATAACGCGTATAGTCGGTATGCCAGCGCTTGGCCACCTCATTAATCTTATCCGATTCGGCAATCGCCGTATGATCTTTCCACAGAATGAACATTGCATCGGGATCCTCCTTAAATTCGGGCAGTAAAGCCAGCGGCGTACCCTCGCAATCGGTCAGCACGGGTGTCGATGCTGTACAGTCGAACGAAAGGCCCACAACACCCTCGCGCACAGACTCTTCGCAACCGCGCAGAGCCTCCACAACGGCCTCTGTCAGCGCCTCCGTATAATCCAACGGATGCTGACGATACTGATTCTGTCGTGGGTTGCAGTACATTCCCTTGCTCCATCGCGGATACTGAGCCACGCCCGACGCCACCTCGCAGCCATCATCCGTAGCCACCACAAGTGCCCTAACCGAGTCGGTGCCGAAATCTATTCCGATTACATATTTTTTCGTAGTCATAATAGCAATTATTGGTTGATAAGGTAAAGTTACAACTTTTTTTTGCAAAACACAATTCTGCAACTCACAATGCTTAACGTATTTGTCTTTTACGTTTTTTTATGTACTTTTGTGACGTAATAGAACAAAAGACAATCTATGCAGATCACCAAAGCCGATTTCAAGTGCAGTTCGGAGAAAATCTCGCAGGTCCCCAAGGACGATCTGCGTGATGTGGCCTTCATCGGTCGAAGCAACGTGGGCAAATCTTCGCTCATCAATATGCTCACCGGACGTAAGGGTTTGGCTAAGGTCTCATCCACTCCGGGTAAGACTCGCTTGATCAACCACTTTACAATCAATAATCAGTGGTATCTGGTCGATCTGCCGGGTTACGGCTATGCTCGCGTATCGAAGAGTACCCGAGGCGAATTCTCGAAACTTATTATGGATTATGTACTCAAGTGCGAGAAGATGCACTTCTTGTTCGTGCTGGTCGATTCGCGCCTTGAGCCTCAGGCCATTGACCTACGTTTTATCCGTATGCTGGGCGAGAACGGCATCCCCTTTGGCATTATCTTCACCAAGACCGACAAACTATCTGCTACACAGCGCCGCAAAAGCGTCGAGCGCTACTCGGCAACGCTGGGCGAGGAGTGGGAAGAGTTGCCTCCTATGTTCTGTTCATCGAGCGAAAAGGGCACCGGCCGCGAGGAGATACTCTCGTTTATCGAGAAATGTTTATAACTATTTGAAAAGTCGACCACTGAGGTGCGACTTTTTGTGCTAATATTTGTATATATTTGCAATATTAAATAATACTACGAAAATGGCTATTCATAAGATTAAGTTTTTCGCGGGTCGCAACTCGCGTTATCTGGCCGAGAAGATCGTTGCAAGCTACGGCTCAACGCTCGGTGACTCGGAGGTACTTCAGTTCAGCGATGGCGAGTTCCAGCCCTTTTACAACGAATCGATTCGCGGTTGCACTGTCTTTATCATTCAGTCGACATTCCCTTCGTCGGATAATCTGATGGAGCTTCTGATGATGATCGACGCCGCTCGCCGTGCTTCGGCTTACAAGGTTATCGCCGTAATGCCCTACTTCGGCTGGGCACGTCAGGACCGCAAGGATCGTCCCCGCGTACCCATCGGAGCTAAACTTGTTGCTAATCTGTTGGTTGCAGCTGGTGCCGACCGCATTATGACTATGGATTTGCACGCTGACCAGATTCAGGGCTTCTTCGATGTTCCCGTCGATGCTCTCTATGCAAGCGGCATTTTCGTGCCTTACATCAAGAGCCTCAATATGGAGGATCTCTCGATCGCTTCACCTGATATGGGTGGCGCAAAGCGTGCACACTCTTACGCTAAGCATCTGCAGGCTCCCATCATCATCTCACACAAGGAGCGCGCCAAGGCTAACGTCGTAGGCAGTATGACTGCTATCGGTGATGTCGAGGGCCGTAACATCATCATCGTTGACGATATGATCGACACGGCAGGTACTATCTGTATGGCTGCCAATATGTTGATGGACAAGGGCGCAAAGAGTGTTCGTGCCGTCATCACCCATCCTGTATTGTCTGGCGCTGCTTACGAGCGTATCAATGCAAGCCAGTTGAAGGAGGTTATCGTAACAGACACCATTCCTTTGAATCAGGAGAAGGATTTGAGCAAGTTTACCGTATTGTCTGTAGCTGACATCTTCGCAGAGGTTATCGAGCATGTACACAACTACAAGGAGATTAGCTCACTCTTCTACAAATAATAGAAGATAAACTGAATATAGCAGCAGGTTACCCACGAAAGGATAACCTGCTTTT
>JAFOEH010000116.1 GCA_017380275.1 Alistipes sp. | reverse complement strand
GCAATAGAAGCAGAGTGAATAAAAATCTTCTCATAGGCATTAGTTCAAACGGAAGTTATAGGTTATCGTGCCGCCCTGCGCAAAGCTGCGGCTCTCGGTGAAGCGGGCACGCTTGGCCGCCTCGATAGCTGCGGCGATAAGTGCCGCATCCGATGAGGTTGAGCCACGAGGCTCGTAGGCAGCCGAGGTTACCTGACCGTGCTGATTGACCGCAACGCGGATAACGATCTTGCCGCTCGCATTACCCGGATAGGAGGGAACGGGCAGATTACCCACCAATCCGCGACCGCGAAGGCCCTCGTCGAGCTGGTCGTTTCCAACGGGATTAAGACCGCCGCCATCGCCTTTTGCGAGGTTTTCGTCGCCTTCGCGAGCGTAGGGATTACCCAAATCCTCAGGCTCATCCACACCGCCCTTATTACTATGGAAGATGGCGCGACGATTGACCGTCTGCGTAGTCTGGTCCGTGCCACTCACCTGCTGCGAGTTCTGCGTGGTGGTGGAGAGGCGCTCGTGGCGCGGAGCCTCGGTCGTGATGACCGGACGCGGCGGCTCGGGCTCCATCTCCTCAATCTCGATTACCATCATCTCGGGAATCTCGGCGATGGTAATGGGGATGTAGGTGAGCAGCATAGCAGCTGCTACCAACACCACATATACGGCGGCGGCTACACCTCCATAGAGTTTGGGGCGATCGTCTTTTTCGTCGTAATAGTTCATAATTCAATAGTTTGGATTACAAAATCCTACTCTTCACTTGCAGCTAATCGGCCTCCTCGTCGAGTGCTTCGATAAGAAAACTCACGGGACGGAATCCATCGTTACACGAGATCATCGCCGAGCGAGGATTTCGCATCCATCCGTCGTATAAGTTCTCGCCACCGTGAGCAAGTGCCATCACGAAGGCCGACATCGACTCCCACGCGCTGAGGCACAACCCCTCGGGACGTTGCCAGCCGTTGGCGATGAAAACCTGTCCCACACGCATATCGCAGGCGTGTTCGATAGGGTTTTCGTACTGCGCCATAAGATCCTCATAAACGGTTTGGCGCACGACGGTTATTCTACACTTTTTCATACCATAGCACTTTAACAAGGTCCGCAAAAGCTACATCCGCCACATTAAGGCTGCGTGGCTGCGATGAGCTTGTAGCCGTTATCCTTAGCGATATTCATTACCTGCACGATCTCATCCCACTCGACCGTCTTATCGGCGTGGAGCGAGATAGTAGGCTCCTCCTGATCGGCCAGACGCGCACGCAAAGCACGCTCGATGCCCTCGCGCGAACCGACATTCTCCAACTCAACATAGTAGCGATACTGACCCGCACCTGCATCCTGAATCGAGACGGTGGTGATGGCCTTATCCTTGAGCTGGTTGGCACTCTTCGGGAGCATCAACTTAACGGCATTGGGGTTGATCAGCGTAGTTGCTATAATCATAAAGATCAACAGCAGGAACATCAAGTCGGTCATAGACGACGATGCAAATGAGCTATCGACCTTCGATCCTCTCTTAATTGCCATAACTGATTATTTTACGGGTTGGTTCAAAATATCCATAAATGCGATTGAGTTGGCCTCCATCTGGAAGACCAGCTTCTCGATGCGAGCCACCAAGTAGTTGTAGCCGAAGTAGGCGGGAATACCCACTACAAGACCGGCAACCGTAGTCACCATCGCAACGTACATACCACCCGAGAGCAACGACATATCGACCGTACCGCCCGCAGCAGCCATATCCATAAAGGTCTGCACCATACCGAGT
Organism: Alistipes sp.; assembly: GCA_017380275.1. The sequence continues at coordinate 6,274 of JAFOEH010000116.1, read as the reverse complement.
ACCGTACCGAGGAAACCGATCATCGGGGCACCACCGGCGATAGTTGCCAGGAAAGGAAGACCGTTCTCGAGCTTCGACACCTCGAGATTAGCCACGTTCTCGATAGCGGTCTGGATGTCGCTCATCGGGCGGCCGATGCGCTCGATACCCTTCTCGATCATACGCGCGATGGGGGTGTTGGTCTTGCGGCAAAGATCAACAGCTGCGCGAATCTTACCGTCAGAAATATAGTCGCGGATACGATTCATAAAGTTCATATCCAGATTTGAGGCCTTACGGATGGCCATATAACGCTCAACAAAAATAAATACGGTTACACCTCCCAAAATGAGCAGAGGCCACATCAACCAACCTCCCTTCAAGAAGAGTTCCCAAAGACCCATACGGGTAACCTCAGCGGTTGCCGAAGCAACCTCACCTGCAGTGGCTGCCGCCTGAGCAGCCTGAATGAATTCGATCATAATTAATTGTTTTTCTTTAGTTTATTTAAGTTTTTATTGTCTATTTCTGTTCCTGGTGCGGTCGTTGCGCAGTACTGTCGCGCTTGACCGAATCGGCCTCCTCGGAGGGTACAGCCTGTTGCTGAGAGGCTTCTGTAGCCTGCGTTGCTTCACGTTCGCGTGCCTCCTCGATGGCTTGCTGTGCGGCCTCGAGAGCGGCTCGGCGGCGCTTGCCCATAAAGCGATCGCGGATGCGACGTCTCAGATCGGGCCAATTGTCGAAATCCTCCTTATAGTAGATTCCCACTCCCGTCTCCTGCAGACCCTGGTTCTCATCAAAGCGATCGATGGTCTGTGTAAATCCGCGCAGTTTCAGCGCACCAGCACGGTCGATAAGCCAGGTGATATAGGCCTCGCCCATAAAGTTGGACATATTGCTACTCTGAGCCATACGGTTATCAACCAGATAGTTACCCTCAACTTCAACCAATAGTCGGTTATCCACAAGACTCTTCGAGAAGCCAAAGTCGATCTCATCGCTCGTCAGCTCCGAGCGGGGACGATAGCGCAGGATGATATTATAATCGTCGCTCGAAAGCCAGTTGCTGAGCTGGTTTGACAGCAGCTCAAAACCTGTCGTGGCAGAGGCCGTAGCACCGATGCTCGACGAGGTCGAGGAGTCGGAGTAGAACGAGCCGCTCACCAGCAGATACATAAACTGCGTGGCGATCGACTGCTGGTTGTTCAGCAGGTTCGAAACGGCATTCTGAATCTCCGTATCGGCATTGGGCACCTTAATATCAAATGTAACCGTCGGCGAAGTGAGACGCTCGGTAAGGTTGATAATACACTCAACAGGTACGGCTCGCGTTACATTATCGAGCGTGGTCGAGGCAAGCAAGGGCTGCAGCGAGGCACGAAGTTTATACACAGCGTCAATATCAAGTCGCGCATCGAGCGGGTCGCCAGTCCACTGGATAGTCGATCCACTATTAATAACGAATCGCTTGTTGATAATATTTTGCAACGTGAAGAGATAGCTACCCTCGGTGATGGTATAGTCGCCATACATATCGAAGACGTTGGCGCTCGGCACGATGCGCATATTGAGCGTTCCGTTACCACGGCCACGGATAATATCTCCCACGGTAGGATCGATTACAAGCTGTACCTCGGTAGTTGGTGTGGCCGTGAGTTCGATATTAATCGACATATTGCTACCCGACGATGTGGTCGAACTACGCGAGCGGCGCTCGAAGGCCATCTTCTTACGTTGCAGATAGTTAGTTGTATCAAGTTCTACACCTGGCTGCTCGAACACCACAAAGTCGGCTGACGATATATCGCTCTTGCTCGAAAGGGGCATAAAGAACTGCGAATTGCCCTGCGTCGTACCCGTGATGTCGAGCGTCGTACCGCTCTTATCACCCTGGATCGTAGCCGTACCCGAGCCATAGACCTTACCATAGAAGAGGTCGTTATCCTGCGCGGTAGTGTTAAGCACAATCATATTGCGAGGCACAACGCGCATATTATAGGCGATATTGGAGAGATGATCCAGGCTTAGATCCATCGTAAACGTACCGCTATTCTGCTCCGTATCGCTCACGCGCACATTGTTGGCTATGAAGTGGTTATTCTCAACCCTTACCGTTGCTGACTCCACGCTATATCGCGCCCGCGTGAAATCGACCATTGTCGAGAGATCAGCAACCTTGACCTCACCATTGAGTTTTGCTGCACGGCCCTCGCCTGCGATATTAAGGCGTGCGTCGGCACGTCCTGCAGTCTGCGAAACGACAGTACGCAGCACGGGATCGAGCATCGACAGCGGCAGATTCTGGAAGTTGCCATCGGCGTAGTAGCGCTTAGTGGTTGGATCGTAGTAGCCCAGCACCACATTGCCGCCCGTGCGGGCATTATTCATCTCGACCTGGATGCGCTGCTGCTCCAAATCCCAACGCGAGACAATGTGGAGCGGAGCTACGCCCGTCTCATTGACCGTCATACTATCGATCTTTACGTCGGCCGTAATCTCACCACGATCCAAAGCCGCCTTGATCGAGGCTGCGCCGTTGGCTCGTCCCTTCACGTTGTAGCCCATACGCTCAGCAAAGAGCATAAAGGGCGAGAGCTCAAACTCGCGAAGATACATTGTGAGAGAATCTTCACGATGACGCGACGCAACACCATCGAGGCGCAACGACTGACGATCACTCTCGATGCGGAAGTCGCGGATGCTGATGCGCGCTGTGTCGAGGCTTATAGAATCGGACGTAACACGCCAATCGCGTTCGGGCGTATAGATTGTAGTCGGAAGCAGATTCACATCCAAGCGTGGCATACCCTGCGCTCCAACACGATGAAGCTGTGCCCGCAGAGCCACAACGCCCGAGAGAGAATCGGTAGTGTCGTTGAATCCTGCCGAAAGCGAGACGCGGTCGTGCTTCGCGCCACCCATAACCGTCAGTCGCGGCAGATGCAACGCTCCCGAATAGAGATCCTCCGAATTGAGGTACATCACAAGCGAATCGCTCTGATTCGTAAGGTTGAGATTGAGGTTGGTGATGAGCAGTTTGCCTCGCTCGATATAGTCGGACTCGGCACGCAGAGCCAAATGGTCCGTCGCGGGGTTCATCACAAAGCTGAGCTGTGAGCCACGCGAGAGCTGCAAGCCCTCGGATATGGCATTGAGCAGGGGGTCGATCTCCTTGACCTTGACCGAGAGAGCCGAGTAGGCATCTTCACCCGAATCCTTATAGTCAGTCTTAAAGCTTAGGCCAGGCAGATATTTGGTCATTGCACTCTGCAGGTATCCAACCAGCGTCTTGTAGCTCGTCGGGCCGGTGAACGTAGCATCAGCAAAATCCGATGTGAGCGTCAGCGATCGTTGCGCAGCACTGCGGGCCGCAAGACGTATCGGGCCCGAAGCCAATGTATCGGCATTATAACGATAGTGGCCATTGTCAATTGAGAGCGTACCATTCAAATCGTCCAGCGTGCGGCCAACGGCATAGAGCTCGGAGCGGAAGCTGAGTAGCGACAGGGAGTCGCGCTCATTGATATTCATAGCGTGCAAGTCGGCCTCAGCAACATCGAGCGTTAGATCGAAAATGGGATTTGCACCATTCAGATCGGCCAGGCCATCCAGATCAAAGCGCAGCGGCGCATCGTGTCCTGTGATTGAACCAGAGAAGCTCTTGTTGATAACCATTCCATCGATGTCGATATTGCTATACTGCGCATCGTTGAACGCCAGCTCCTGAGCACTGCCATTCACACGGCCACGAATACCATCCTTTGAGGTTGAGCCATCAAAGTTCATCGTAGCGGTCAGCGCACCCATCATCGGCACACGCAGGATGCGACCGAGCTCCATACGTCTTAAATCGGCCGAAGCGACAAGTGTCGAACGCGCCGCCTCGCCCTCAACGCGCTGCATAGGTTGGCGCTCGGCCAAAAGGGTTGCGTTACCCGACTGCGTTGTGAGGTGTAGCTCAGCATCAAATGCCGTGAAGCCTCCATCGAACTCGCCCGCACAGATAATCTCGCCCGCAGCATCGGCCATCGAGAGCACCTTACTGGGCAACTTTCGGCCCGTTATGCCTGCCAACATCCACGCGGCATCATCCTCGTTTGTTGTAAGGCGCTTCAGGTCGAGATTCATCGTGGCACGACGTACATCGGGAAGACCTATCAGGCGCGCACTTCCATATAGCGAACTGCTCGTTCCGAACGAGGCGTTGTCGATATCAACCGTCATATCGGCCACCGTACCATTAACCCGGCCCGACAACTCGCGCACCATAATTCCCCACGGCAACATCGCGGGGGCGAAGTGTGCCACATCCGACGAAGATACCGTACTGCGATAGATCTCGCCCTCGAGTCTTACGTTATTGATGAAATCCTTATATGCGCCCCATCCATCGCCACGCAACGTGAGCGATGGCAGACGCACATCGGAGTGTTCGGCCATAACTTCGAAATCGCGCAGGTCGATGACACCCTTCTCCACCGAGAAGTGGCCCGTAAAGTTCTGCACCATAAATCCACAATGCTCGACAAGCGAGAGGTTGCGGATATATCCGCCGATGGCGCCGCCGTCGAGCGTGAAATCATCGACGAATGCCGAGATATGTTCGATGTGCATATCACCATAATCGACACCATACGATGGGTCGCGATGCTCGTGCTGCTCGATAATCACATTCACGTTTTCAAGACGCACGTCGGCAATACGCAACGCGAAGTTACCCTTTCGCTCGCGATTGGGGTTGGAAAGATGTGATACCACCTGTTTGATATTCATCTCGCCCTCGGGGGTTTCGCGGATATTAAGATGGGCATTCGTTACCGAGCCGTTACGCAACGTAAGACCGCGCTCCTCACCATAGCGGGCAAGGAAAATCTTCATCTTGCCGACGTATAGAAGCGTATCCTGCTGATAATCCTCGACATAGAAATCATCTACACGCAACGATCCGAGCGCACCCAGACGGATGCGACCGATAGAGACTTCTGTCTGCAAGTGCTTGGAGATAAGTGATGTGGCGCGATCGACGAGAAAGTTCTGCACCGAGGGTAAATCGATGACCAAAGTGAGCACAATAGGACAAAATATCAGAAACAAAAGCGTTGCTGATAGTGCCTTTAACAATATTTTCGTAACTTTGCGCATCCAACAATGGTCATTAAACCTACAAATGTAAAAATTTTTCTATTAAAAATAGAAAAAAAACGCCTAAAAGCACTCTTATGGAGATAACTATTCTCGGCATCGAATCTTCGTGCGACGACACATCGGCCGCCGTCATACGCAATACCACGCTGCTATCGAACGTGATAGCGTCGCAGGCCGTGCACGTCAAGTATGGTGGTGTGATACCCGAACTCGCTTCGCGTGCCCACCAGCAGAACATCATTCCTGTGGTCGATACCGCCCTCAAGGAGGCGGGTGTCAAGGCCGACAAGATCGATGCCATAGCATTTACGCGTGGCCCCGGATTGCTGGGCTCATTGCTGGTCGGAACATCGTTCGCCAAGGGATTGTCGATTGCAAATAATATTCCGATGGTGGAGGTTAATCACCTGCAGGGACACATCCTCTCACACTTCATCGATCTGCCCGATCGCAAGATGCCCCATCCCGACTTCCCGTTCCTCTGCCTTCTGGTCAGCGGAGGACACACGCAGATCGTGAAGGTTTCGTCGCCGCTCGAGATGGAGATCATCGGCTCGACGATCGACGATGCCGCAGGCGAGGCATTCGACAAGTGCGCCAAGGTGATGGGACTACCCTACCCGGGCGGCCCCGTGATCGACCGCTTGGCGAAGGAGGGTGATGCGAAGGCATTTGCATTTGCGAAGCCACACGTCAAGGGCGAGTTCGACTTCTCGTTCTCGGGACTCAAGACCTCGTTCCTCTACACGCTGCGCGACCGTGTTGCCGAGGATCCCGACTTTGTTGAGAAGAACAAGGCCGATCTGTGCGCATCACTGCAGAAGACCATCATCGACATTCTGTTGGACAAGCTGATCAAAGCAACCAAAGCGCTGGGTATTAAGGATGTAGCCATTGCAGGCGGAGTGTCGCAAACTCTGGTCTGCGCGAGGCTGTAGCCGAGGCGGGCCATCGTCGCGGCTGGCGCACGTTCATCCCTGAGCTGAAGTTCACCACCGACAACGCCGCAATGATTGCAATCTCGGGCTACTACCGCTATCAGCAGGGTATGATTTCGGGATTAGATGTTTCGCCCGTTGCGCGATTGGAGGAGATTTTGTAGCCGAGAGCACATAGCAAATTATATATTGAGCCACCTTCGGGTGGCTTT
>JAFOEH010000115.1 GCA_017380275.1 Alistipes sp. | reverse complement strand
GGTGAGCTGATGGAGGATACGCACCTTGCGGCCTGCGATGGCAGCTGCCGAGAAGACCGTTGTACGGAACAATTCCTTCGAGACGGCCTGCGAGCAAGAGAAGGTGAACAGGATACCGCCACTCTTAATTTGCGCGAGCGCACGGGCATTGATTCTCTTATAACCCTGCATTGCGTTACCCAGCACCTTGTGGTGCTTAGCGAAGGCTGGCGGATCGAGGATTATCAGATCATATTTATCGCCGATATGTTTCAGATACTCAACCGCATCTGCCGCCACGGCATCGTGCTTATAATCCTCTCCAAAATTAAGACGCATATTCTCGTCTGCAAGACGTACAGCACGCTCCGATGCATCTACCGAGCACACCTCCACGGCACCTCCCGATGCGGCATAGACCGAGAAACCTCCCGTATAACAGAACGTATTGAGCACCGTGCGTCCCTTCGCGTAGTGGCGCACCAGCTCACGGTTACGACGCTGATCGAGGAAGAAACCCGTCTTCTGACCCTCCTCCCAGTTTACGAGGAACTTCTCGCCATTCTCCTTTACGACGTGCGTCTTATGGTCGGAGTGGCCCCAGATATATCCGTCCACGGCATTCAGCCCCGCCTTAAAGGGGACGGTCTGCGAACTCTTGTCGTAGATAGCCTCCAATCGCTCTCCATAAGCCGTACGCAGAGCCTCAGCAATGGCCATACGCGAAAGATACATACCCACCGAGTGGCACTGCACCACAGCCGTGCGATCGTAGATGTCGATGACGAGTCCCGGCAACGAATCACCCTCGCCGTGAACAAGGCGGTAGCAGTTGGTCTCGGCATTATCGGTAAGGTCGAGCGTGTGACGCACATCGTAGGCAATAGCAATACGTCGATTCCACCAATTCTGGTCGATTTGTTCCTGCTCCTCAAAGGTCAGCACACGAACGGCTATGGAGCCAATCTGATAGTGGCCGCGAGCGATAAAATCACCTGAGCGGGTATATACATCAACAACCTCTCCCTCTGTGAGTTCACCATCACATTTGATGCGCTCGATGGCGCCCGAAAAGATCCACGGATGGCGGCGCAGGAGCGACTCCTCCTTGCCGCGTCGAAGATAAATTTGTGCTATCATTTTATTCTTTTTTCTCACTGTTTTCTCTCTTATGGCCACGATGACGACGGCGTGGCTTTGTGCGCTCCTTTTGCTCCTTGCGCAGTCGCTCGGCCTGTGCCCGCTCCTGCTCCGAGATGTAGGTCGGAATGGGCTGCAACGGTTCGACCGACATTAGCTTGTTGTAGATTTCGATGCACACCCACGCATCCGTAGCGGCGTACATCTGCTGCTGTGGCGTGAGCGTCGAGGCCTCCCAGTTACTCAACCGCTGCGCCTTCGAAACACGCTTGCCAAGCACAATAGCCGACATCTTGCGCAGGCTCTTCTCCTCGATACCCCACGATGATGCGATCTGTTGCAGATCGACAAATCCGCGCTCCTTGAAGTGGCGCAGGGCGTGCAACGAGCGGATGTCGCCCGCCACATCGGCACCGATTTTTATGATATCGGGGCTACTCAATATCTTCAGCAACAGGCTATGCAACTTCGTGCGACACAAGCGAATGAGGTAGCAATGTGTCGGAGTGGATAACTGCAAGAGCGACACCTTATTCGTAACACCAGCCTTGAACGATGGGCGGGTCTCGGTATCGAAACCGATGATGCGATGCGACGCAAGATCGCGGCAGGCGGCTTCAATCTGCTCCTCACGATCGACGACAACGATGCGCCCGTCGAAATGAGCCGAGGGGAGTTCGGCCGTCTGATCGTTAGTTATGGTAGATTGAAAAATCATCGGTAATAATTTTGAGCTCCAAAGTTACTCAATAATTATCAGTTTACCGCTTATCTGAGCAGAAATTTTGCCATCGGCCTTCAACTTATCGACCGCCGCAATCACTTTCTCGGGCGAGTGTTTCAGTTCGCGGCAAAGTTCTTTGACATTCATCGGCTCACGCGAGAGAAGATGCAGAATACTCTCCGACAGGGCTTTACCATCACTTTTTTCGCGTCGCTTGGTTGCAAGACACACGTCGCAAGTTCCACACGCCGAGGCCTCCGTATCGCCGAAGTAGCGCTGCAAAACAACACTACGACACTCGGTCTGCTGCTCGGCATAGTGGAGCATATTCTCGAATCGTTCGGCCATCAGCTCCTTGCGATGAACGTACGTCTCGGGCGAGATGTAGAGATCCGTGGTCGGCAGACGCTCCTCGTTAAAGAAGAGCATCGGCGAAGAGTTAGCGGGGATATAACGTATGATGCGTAGTTGCCACATACGTTTTAGCAGCTCCTTCACGCGCTCAATGGTATAGCCGCTCGCCGAGGCTATCGAACGCTCATCGATGGGTCGGAACTCGGTGAAAACACCATTATATAGGCGCAGTATGATGCGTATGATATGATCCAACTCGTTGCGACCGACACGGATGCGGTACAACTCGTCGCGGCTGATACAGAAGTGAATACGGGCGGGATTCTCCATCTCCTCGGTGAGCGTGAGATAATCGTTCTGCTCGAGCAGATTGATTGCTGCACGCACCTTGCCAATGTAGATTCGCTCGCGACGACAAAATTCGTGGATATTGAATATGAACGAGGCATAGAGGCCGTCGCCAACGGCAACCTGTACAAAGTCGCATATCTTCTCATAGATAGACTTCACCTCATCGAGTGGCGGAAACTCTGCATCGAAGCGTTTGGTTATCTTACTGCTATCATCCGACGATGAGAGCAATACAGCATAGCTGCGCTGTCCGTCACGACCTGCGCGGCCAGCCTCCTGATAGTAGCTCTCGAGCGAGTCGCACATCGTGAAGTGAACCACAAAGCGCACATCGGCCTTGTCGATACCCATACCGAAGGCGTTGGTTGCAACCATCACACGCACCTTACCCGAGGTCCACTCCTCCTGGCGCATCGAGCGCTCGGCGTGCGGCAGGCCAGCGTGATAGTACGAAGCCGAGATACCCTGATTACGAAGCGTCTCGCATAGTTGCTCACAACCCTCGCGCGAACGCATATAGACTATGCCCGAACCGCCGACGTTGTTTATAACGCGCAGCAGCTGCTCCTGCTTATCGTCCGTATGGCGCACCGCGTATGAGAGATTCGGACGGGCAAAACTACTACGCAGAATATTAGGTTCCTGAAAGCCGAGGTGATGCATAATATCCTTGGCAACCATCTCAGTGGCCGAGGCGGTAAGTGCCAGAACGGGAACATCCTTCAGGTGCTGACGCAGCTCGGCAATACGCAGATAAGATGGACGAAAGTCGTAGCCCCACTGCGAGATGCAGTGTGCCTCATCAACGGCCAATAGCGATACTTTCATACGCTGAACGCGCAGTCGGAAGGCTTCCGTCGCCAGACGTTCAGGGGCGACGTAGAGGAATTTCACGTCGCCATAGACACAGTTGTCGAGTGCATTGTCGATCTGCGTGTATGACATTCCCGAGTGGATGGCCGTAGCCGAGACGCCCATCCTGCGCAGGCGATCGACCTGATCCTTCATAAGGGCAATGAGCGGTGTCACTACGATACACAACCCCTCGCGCGCGAGCGTGGGCACCTGGTAGGTGAGCGACTTGCCACCTCCGGTCGGCATCAGCGCAAGCGTGTCGCGGCAATCCATAACAGACTGGATTATAGCCATCTGACCCTCACGAAATGAGGTATAACCCCAATATCGTTCGAGGGTTTGCTGCAGCGTTGTGGCGGTTATGTTTTTCGGGTTATTCATACGGTGCAAAATTAAGAAAAAATGTTGTATTTGTTATTTTTTTTGTATATTTGTGCCAGAGAAAAAATGTTCGTAAAAAAATGAAGATTAAACAGGGATGTAAATTGCGCGAGATCGCAGGCGAGAATGTTGTGATTATGCAAGGTCGTCAGGGTGCCGATTTCACGCAGATCATCACACTTAACGATAGTGCCGTAGTGCTGTGGAATGCCGTCGAGGAGAAGGAGTTCACGGTGGAGGATGCAGCCAAGGCTTTGACTGACAATTTCGATGTGGACGAGGCTACCGCCCTGCAGGATGCAGAGCGCTGGGTGGCCAAGATGAAGGAGTGCGGATTGGTAGAGTAATTATGGCTAACAAGGTATTCAGAATGTTTGCGGCTATGACGATGCTGCTGCTATACGTTTCGGTATTGGCGGCTGGCGATGTTGTGGCCCTGACCTGCGAATGCCGCCACCATAAGGCCGACGTACACACCGACTTTGCACACGTTCACGCTTGCGACGACGATTGCCACCACGGTGAGGGCGAATCGCACGATGCGGTGCAACTTACCGATCATCGCTGTTGCAATCACAACCACTCAAATTCGATAGCACTTTACACCCAGCCCCGTAGTGCAGATGACGATCAGCAGGAGCGTCAGAGCGTTTTGATGGCCGTGGTGACCGACGTGCTTGATTTTACACAGGCGGAGATTGCACCCGCCATCACCACTCAATACGAGCCTCTGCTCTTGCCCCCACTTGCGTCGGGGTATGCTCACGCGGGAGCGCTACGCGCCCCACCCCAGTTGGTATAATTATAAGTTAAGGGCCCGCCGGGTGCGAGCCTCAGATGCTTTAATTATATTAACTAATTCGTAGAATGAAAATCAGAAATATTTTACTTTGCGGCATTATGTCGCTTTTGAGCCTCGGTGCTGTGGCTCAGAATGTTAAGGGTACGGTACGCGATGCCTCGACGAACGAGACCTTGATCGGTGCTTCGGTCTATTGGCTCGGAACGAACATCGGCGTAGCGACCACCGTCGAGGGCGATTATGATCTCTATCGTGTGAAGGGTTACGACAAGTTGGTTGCAACCTACGTTGGCTATAAGAACGATACAATCACTGTTGCCGAGGGCGTGACAAACATCGACTTCAAACTCGAGAGTGATACGCAGATCGAGGCCGTAGTGGTCGAGGGTAACTTAGGTAACTACGTCAAGCGCGACGGCGTGATCAAGAGCGAGTCGATCTCGTTCGCTGGTCTGTGCAAGATGGCGTGCTGTAATCTGGCCGAGAGTTTCGAGAATTCGGCTTCTGTGACGGTCGGCTATAGCGATGCTATCTCTGGTGCGCGCCAGATCAAGATGCTCGGACTGACGGGTACGTACACCCAGATCCTGGACGAGAATCGCCCCGTTATGCGCGGCCTGAGTGCCCCCTATGGCCTGAACTACACACCCGGCATGTGGCTCAACTCGATTCAGGTATCGAAGGGTGTGGCATCTGTTACTGCAGGCCACGAGGCCATAACGGGCCAGATCAATATGGAGTATCGTAAGCCTACGGACGAGGAGCGATTGTTCCTTAATCTCTATTTCGACAGCGAGCTTCGCCCCGAGTTCAACCTCTCGACTGCAATACCTTTGACAGCTGACAAGCGCCTCTCGACTGTAATTTTGGCGCACGGTTCGATGGATACGCAGTCGCACGACCGCAACCACGATGGCTTCCGCGATCTTCCCGAGACGCAGCAGATCAACATCGCCAACCGTTGGTTATGGCAGTCACTCGGTGGCACGCAGATCCGTTGGGGATGGAAATATGTTGACGAGAATCGCTTGAGCGGTGAGAACGACTATCGCAAGTCGATGCGCGAGCAGATGGAGAGTTCACTCTCGACCTACGGCTCGCTTATGAACAACTCTGGCGTAAATGCCTACTTCAAGTTCGGAACGCCCGTTGGTGCAGCTATTTATGATGCCGAGACTGAGGAGGAGTATCGCTCAAACATCGCCTTTATAGCTGATTACAACTACTTCAAGGAGGATGCTTACTTCGGTCTTAACACCTACGACGGCCACGACCACGCGTGGTGGTTCAACTTCGCATACTCGCACTACTTCTCACCTCGCTCGTCGCTCATTATGGGTGCATCGGCATCGGTGATGAATAGCGACGAGAGCGTACTTAACCGATTGCCCGTGGAGCCTGACGCAATGTTCTCTGATGCACCTTTCAGATACAAGAAGGGACACACTCGCAATGCAATGCGCTACTTCGAGCCAGGTGTGTATGCCGAGTACACATACAACATCCCCGAGAAGTTCTCGCTCGTATTGGGCGTTCGTGGCGACTGGATGGGCGCATCGAACACCGATCCCCTTGAGTTCAATGGAGGTACAATTGGTGCGTACAATGCAGCCTACTATACCCCCAAGGAGAGCTTCGTCATTACTCCCCGTTCGCACATTCGCTGGGACATCACACCCTCGACCATCCTGCGCGGATCGGCAGGCTTGGGCTACCGTCGTGCAAGCATCTTTACCGACAACATCTGGATGCTCGCGACAGGTCGAATGATTCTGAATAGGGGCCTTGACAACGACATCGAGAAGGCTTTGACTGCAGGAGCGAGCCTGACGCAGATCATCAAGTGGGGCGGCTACGACGACGCTACTATCAGTTTTGATTACTTCCGCACGCAGCTCTACAACACTGTTTTGGCCGATCAGGAGCTTGGCCACGCAGGCATCACGCCCGATGACGAGATATGGATCTACAACACCGATGGCCGCGCCTTTACCGACACCTATCAGGTTGATTTCCAGTGGACGGCGGCACGCGGTTTGGATATCTTTGCAACCTATCGTTACACCAACGCAAAGGTTAGCATCGAGCGCAGTGGAGTGCAGCATCTGGTGGAGCGTCCTTTGACCAGCCGTTACAAGACGCTGCTCAACATCCAGTATGCTACTCCTTATCGCCGTTGGGTATTCGACGTGACGGCACAGTACAACGGCCCGATGCGTCGTCCTTCGCTCGATGGCGACATCACTCGCTCGGAGCTCTCGCCCGCATACCCGATGTTCTATGCGCAGGTTAGCCGCAAGATTCGCAACTGGGAGGTGTATGTTGGTTGCGAAAATATCGCAGACTACATCCAGAAGGACCCTATCCTGAATGCAGCCGATCCCTTCTCGCCCGCATTTAACTCGTCGAGCGTATGGGGCCCGCTGATGGGACGTAAGTTCTACGTTGGACTCAGATTTAATATGTATTAATTAACTTAAAACTTTATATCGCTATGAAAAAGATTATTATGATTTGCCTTATGGCCGTTATCGGCTTTGGCGTATCTAACGCTATGGCACAGAAGAAGCAGGTTGAGCTCAAGACCACCGTTTTCCAGACCGACGTGGATTGCGAGAACTGCGCAAAGAAGGTTGACAACTCAATTCCCTACCAGAAGGGTGTTAAGGAGGTTAAGGTTGATGTTTCAACCCAGACCGTAACCGTTACCTACGACGTTGCCAAGACCAACGACGAGGCTCTGCTCAAGGCTTTTAAGAAGGTTAAGGTAAATGCTGAGGTGAAGGAAGTAGCCTCAAAATAGCCTTTGCTACATAATTTCTTATAATAAAAAAAGGGGCTGTCCAGCAAATTTTGCTACGACAGCCCCCTGTTCTTTCTACACTCTACTACTTATTCCTATCAATCATCAGCGCGACCGAGACATCGCCCGTGACATTTACCGACGTGCGCAGCATATCGAGGGGACGGTCGATACCGATTATCAGCGCCATACTCTCGGCAGGAATTCCAACCGATGTGAGCACCATCGCCAGAATAACATAGCTGCCGCCCGGGATGGCGGGGGTACCGATACTCGAGAGTGTGGTCATAAACACTATCGTCAGCAGCTGCGACAGCGTGAGATCAATGCCGAGTGCCTGCGCAATAAATATCGTTGCCACGGTCTGGTAGCACGACGTGCCATCCATATTAATAGTCGTTCCGATGGGAAGCACAAACGATGCCGTCTCGTGCGATACGCCCAGACGCTCCTGCGCCGTTGTGTAGGTCATCGGCAGCGTAGCCGCGCTGCTACTGGTCGTGAAAGCAAAGAGTTGCAGGGGATATACACGGCGAATAAAATCGAAGTACCCCACCCTACCGAACAACATAGCCAACACGGGATAGAAGACAAAGAGCAGGAAGCATAGCGCCACAACTACATTCGCAGCATAGACTCCCAGCGCCGCGAAGACCGACCCATCACCATTGAAATCGACGACAAGTCCCGCCATCAGCGCCGCAACTCCCACGGGCGCGCAAGCGATAACATAGCCCACGAGTTTCATCACCACCTCATTCAGAGAGTCGAAAAGAGTGATAATCGGAGCTTTTTTCTCTTGAGGAATAGCCAGCACGGCCACACCAAAGAGCATCGCGAAGAATATGATTTGCAACATCTTGCCATTATCAGTCAGTGCCGCAAAGATATTCGATGGCACCATATCTTCCAGAAAACGCAACGGACCGCTATCCTCCGCCGTAACCTGTTTCAATTGTATCGTGCTGGTCGTATCGGCATACTTCTGCCCCATCTCGGCCACAACATCATCACCAATCACATCACCCGGGCGCATCACCATCGCCGAGCCCATACCTACCAATACTGCAAACACCGTAGTCATCAGATAGGTGACAACCGTACGCCCTCCCAGCCGCGAAAGCGACGAGGTATCCTTCAACTCGGCCACGCCCTTAACCAAAGTTACGAAGACCAATGGCACAGCCACCAGCACCAACGCCTTGATAAAGAGATTTCCGAACGGACGTATCCAGTCGTTCACCACAGCCTCACCACCCGCAGCGATGGCCACAAAGCCAATGACAACGCCGACAACAAGACCGATAAGAATTTGTAGATATAATGGAATTCTTTTCATACTATTCGTTATATGTTTACTATTTAGGATAGCGCAAAACTATTTTGCGACTGATAAAGATAGTTGTTTTCATCGTAATATACAAACCGAGCCTTTTATTATAACAAAAAGGCGGCCCGAGAGCCGCCATCATTCTATACAAAAATATTCCCAATGAGCAGATACGTCGCAACTGAACATATCGTCAGCACCAATCCCACCGCCGTCTCGTAGGGAATCATCTTCAGGCGATCCTTGATACCCATCTCTACCGCACCTCCCGTCGCGTGGAAGAACGATCCGTGTGGCAGATGATCAATCACCGTACAACCCACATTCACCATCGCAGCGCCCCACACAGCCGCTACGCCAGAGGCCAGGATAGCCTGCGAGAACGAGGCCGAGGCGATGGTTGCTCCAGCCGTTGTCGAGGCCGTAGCTGCCGACATCACAATTCCCGACAAGGGTGCCAACAACACGCGCGCCGACTCGCCATTGCCCAATGCCGCAATCAGCATATCCGTGAGCGTCGAGGCCTTGATAATTCCCGCGATAGCACCCGTGCTGACCAACAGCACGGCCACCACCGACATCTTCTCCAATCCGTAGCTTACACACTCGGCCACACGTCGCCACTGTCGCGTTGCGATGATTCCCACAACGCCACCTACGGGCAGAGCTATAAGCGGATCGATAGCCACACCCGCCACGGGACGCAACATCAGCAGCACCATAACAACCACAGGGCCTGCGATACTCGCCCCGAACGAGGGTAATGACTGTTCCTCAACATTTTGCATCGCCCGAGCTACTGTCACATCGCTCTTCATACGACGCGCAAGCAAGGGCACAATGAGATACACCGTAACAAAGAGTCCAATGACTGCTGCCGCCACATTGGCCAGCATCACCGACGATAGTGGTGCACCGAAATTCTCTGCCGCGATGATGGTATTGGGGTTGGGCGAGATGATATTTCCGCACTTACCTCCGCCAATCATTGCCAGTAGCACACCGAAACGCGATACGCCCAGACGCTCCGAGATAATTATCGCAATCGGCGCAACGGTAATCACCGCCACGTCGATAAAGACTCCCACAGCCGCCAACAACATCGTCGCCAGCGCCAATGCCAAAAAGACGTGTCGCTCGCCCAGCCGATTGACAATCGTGTGTGAGATGGATGCCGCAGCACCCGTCTTGATCAGCACTCCCGAGAGAACTCCTGCCGCGATGATGCGGATTATGGCGGGCGTAATATCCTTCACTCCCGAAATCATATTGGCCACCGTAGCATCCAATCCCATTCCTCCCAAGAGGCCGCCCACAACAGCACCTAACAACAGACTATATACGGGCGAGAATCTCCTAATGATCAACACAATGGCCAAGGCCATACCTATAATTGCCCCAATTGCAGTATTCATCTTAGTTCAATTTAATTTTCAACATTCTGCCGACCTGTTGCGCCGTACGCTCCACATTCTGGGCCGCCACATCACAACGCATCGCCTCCTCCAACGCCATAGGCGCAGAAACAATGGGTAGTATCGCAGCAAAATCACTTCCGCGCAACTCCTCGCACCATCGCACTCCTCCGCCAATGGCTATGCAGGGAATCCCTTGTCGCCGCGCTGCCGACAAAACGCCGCTCGGAGCCTTGCCCATCACTGTCTGTGCATCCAATCGGCCCTCGCCCGTAATGACAAGGTCGCTGTCTGCAATTATCTCGTCAAATCGCATTGCCCCCAGTACCATCTCGATGCCGCGCTCAAGCTTCGCACCAAGCAGAGCCTTGAAGCCTCCGCCCAATCCGCCAGCCGCGCCCGCACCCTGTAGCGTTGCCACATCCTGACCGTTATGACTCTTCACCACATCGGCAAAAATCCTCAAGCCGCAATCCAACTCCTCAACCATCTTCGCATCAGCACCCTTCTGCGGTGCAAAGACGTATGCCGCACCCTCCGGGCCATAAAGGGGGTTGACAACATCGCACGCCACCACAAACTCCGACTCACGAAGGCCATCCGCCGCCCCACTCTCATCAATCGACGCAATCTGCCGCAGACACTCCCCGCCACCCGTTAGCTCACGCCCCTCACCGTCGAGGAAACGAAATCCCAACGCTCGCAGCATTCCCACGCCTGCATCATTCGTAGCACTACCGCCTATACCGATTAAAAATTTTCGGCAGCCTCGTCCCAGCGCATCGAGAATCATCTGACCCGTGCCGTATGTAGTGGTCTTCAGTGGATTACGTTCTTCGGCGCGAAGCAGGGGCAGACCACTCGCTGCCGACATCTCCATAACAGCTGTCTTTCCGCCATCGATAACTCCATATCGCGCCACGATGGGACGCATCAGCGGATCGGCCACCTCAACGCTGACATACTCTCCCTGCATAGTCTCCACCAACGCTTCAACGGTACCCTCGCCACCATCAGCAACTGACACCTTACGCACCGCACACTGCGGATGCTCGATTAAAAATCCACGTTCGAAGGCATCGGCCACCTCGGCGGATGAGAGCGAGCCCTTAAATGAATCGATCGCTATTGTTATTCTCCTAATCATCGACTTTATTCCATTAAAATGCGTGCCACGCGGCCATCAGCCACACGCACCATTACCAAAATTACAAAAAAAATCCTAATTTTGTATCATTGGATATAAAAATATACTTATATGAAATTCCTACATTCCCTTATTCTTGCAGCTGCCGTCGTGTTTACGGCCTGCACCTCATCACCTCAACTCACCTCCTACGTCGATCCCAAAATCGGCACGGGCGATCACGGCCACGTCTTCGTAGGTGCAAACGTACCATTTGGAATGGTGCAAGTTGGCCCTACCAGCATTCCGCAGGAGTGGGATTGGTGTTCGGGCTATCACGCCAGCGAATCGACTTTGATTGGATTCTCGCACACGCACCTCTCAGGAACGGGTATTGGCGACTTGTTTGACGTGACGATTATGCCCGTCGTGGGCGAGGTTACCTATTCGCGTGGCGATGGCGTAAATCCCGAGAGTGGAATGTGGTCATTGGCAGACCGCTCGCAGGAGATTGCTCGTCCGGGATACTACTCTGTGCCCGTTATGCGCTACGGCGTAAAGGCTGAGATGACGGCAACTTCGCGCGTAGGTTATCACCGGTATACATTCCCCGCAAGCAGCGAGTCTGCACTCGTTATCGACCTCCAGAATGGCGGTTGCTGGGATCGTGTGACCGACAGCAAGATGGAGGTTGTGGGCGATAATCGAATCGAGGGTTATCGCTACTCATCGGGTTGGGCTAACGACCAGAAGGTATATTTCGTAGCGGAGTTCTCGCGCCCGTTTGAGAGTTTTGAGATTAACAACACCCACTACGGCCGTGCATCATTCACCACTTCGGCCGATGAGCAGATCCTGCTCAAGGTGGCCCTCTCTCCCGTCAGCATCGAGGGTGCGCGTGCCAATATGGCAGCCGAGATGCCCGCCTGGCCAAAGATTGAGAAGGTTGCCGAGCAGGCTACAGAGCTGTGGGAGGCGGAGCTAAAGAAGGCCCAGATCGAGAGCGAGGATGAGAGCGTGAAGCGCATCTTCTACACCGCTCTGTACCACACTATGATCGCCCCCTCGGAGTTCTGCGATGTGGATGGCTCGTATCGCGGAGCCGACGGCAAGGTGCATCCTAACCCTGGTCATACGACCTATACAACATACTCATTGTGGGATACTTATCGTGCCGCTATGCCCCTGTATTCGATTCTGCAGCCAGAGAAGATGAACGGCATAATCAACACTATGCTCAACATCCACGACGAGCAGGGCCGTCTGCCCGTATGGCATTTGTGGGGCAATGAGACCGACTGTATGGTTGGTAATCCGGGTGTAATCTCGGTGGCCGACGCAGTGGTTAAGGGTGATACGGGAATCGATAAGGAGCGTGCATATCGAGCTATCCACTCAACCTCTATGAACGAAGGTCGCGGCAATGGTCTGCGTATGGAGTATGGATTCATTCCGTTCGATAAGACTGAGAATAAGTCTGTTGCCTTCGATATGGAGTTTGCTATCGCCGATGCAGCGACTGCCGCTGCGGCACGAAGTCTGGGCAAGGATGAGGATGCTCGCTACTTCGAGGAGCGCAGCCACTCGTATCGCAACTATTTTGACCCCACGACCGGATTTATCCGTCCGCGCAATAGCAAGGGCGAGTGGCGCACGCCATTCGATCCGTTCTACTCTAACCACGACACGGATGATTACTGCGAGGGTAATGCCTGGCAATATACCTGGCTCGTTCCTCACGACGTAGAGGGTTTGGCCGAGTGCTACGGGGGCAAGGAGATTATGATCGAGAAACTCGACTCGCTCTTTATCGTCAGCTCAGAGCTTACGGGCGACAATGTTTCATCTGATATCTCGGGCTTGATTGGCCAGTATGCCCACGGCAACGAGCCGAGCCACCATACGCTCTACATCTACGCTATGATGGGTGAGCCGTGGAAGTGCGCCGACAAAGTGCGCGAGGTGCTCTCGACGCTCTATTTCGATGGCGAGGCAGGTTTGTCGGGCAATGAGGATGTTGGCCAGATGTCGGCTTGGTATGTGATGTCGGCATTGGGATTCTACGAGGCTGAGCCCGCAACAGCACGTTACTGGTTTGGTTCTCCCATTATCGACGAGGCTACGCTCAAGGTTGCTGGCGGTCAGATGCATATCGTTGTGGAGAATAACTCCGAGCAGAATAAATATATCCAGCGAGTATGGCTCAATGGCAAGGAGTATCGCCAACCTTGGATTTCGCACGCCGATCTCACCGCAGGTGGCGAGCTTCGCATCGAGATGGGCGCAGATAAGACTCTTTGGTATTAAAACATCAAAACTATCCTAATATGAAAAAACTTCTTTTATCAGCATTGGCACTGATGGTGTCGCTGGTGGCCGTAGCTCAGCCCCAGCAGCAGAGCAATCCTCTGCCCAAGAATGTGGCTTACAACACCCGTTCGATGGGTGGCTCACAGGATGTAGGCCGCTCGTTCAACAACTCACCCACCTTCTTTATCTACCCCGACTCGCCACTTAACGAGGAAGCTGCGAAGGCTCTTGTTGTGGAGCTTGGCGTAGATAAAGTTGCCGAGCAGACTCACGCCTCAACCTTTGTGATCAACCCCGTCGGCGAGAAGTACGACAACAAGGCCGACTTTGAGGCTTTTGTAGAGATCTACAATCGCGCCCGCTCGGGTAATCTAAAGGTTATCGGTATCGGCAATGGTGCAACGTTCGTAAATACGGCTCTTGCTGCAACAGACGCTGCTGGCCATATCGCAGGTATCCTTACCATCGGTGGCAAGACGTTCAAGGCCCCCGCCTCATCATACGGCGTTCCCGCCTACGTTGCCGGCAAGACGGCCAAGAGCGTAGCGAAACCCTACATCGCAATCAATAAAGCCACGAAGGACGGTAACCGCTATACCAACGCCGACGAGCCTCTGCTCTGCGTTGTTGTGAACGAGAATCCTGCGGCGCAGCT
>JAFOEH010000114.1 GCA_017380275.1 Alistipes sp. | reverse complement strand
ACCAAAGAGTTACGATTTTGACGGTTTTCGACAGCAAAAAATTGTTAATACTTATCATCATCGAATCACCAATTTTTCAACAATTTTATTAACTCTTTTCCGCCGCTTTTCAACACTTCTGCTAAGGCTGAGAAATGTGTTTATAACATACTTTTTTTCTTTCTTTTCTTTTATTTCAATAAAAAAGAAAGTATATAAAACCTATGATTTTCAATAAAATAGATATTAGAACGGATATCCCACTCCGAAGTTCAGTGCTGTGCGTTTCCACTTCAGTCCCTTTATCCAGCGCTCGCCCTCGGGGAGGTTGGGCGAGTGAAGCTGCACACCCCAGTCGAGGCGCAGGATCACGAATTTGATATCGATACGCAAGCCGAGACCCGTGTTGAAGCCCAATTGTTTATAGAATTTGTCTATGTGGAAAACACCATCCTCGGGCACCTGAGCACGCTTGCCGCCAAGATACCACACATTACCCAGATCGAGGAACGTAGCGCCGTTGAACATACCCCAGATCGGGAATCGGAACTCCATATTCGCCTCCAGTCGCATATCGCCCATCTGCACGGGGTAGGGCGTATTCTGCTCAGGCGTGTTGCCCGGGCCGAGTGTTCGGGGAGTCCAGCCTCGCATACTGTTGCTACCGCCGACGTAGAACATACGGTCGAAAGGCAGCGCCGTAGAGTTACCATACGGAACGCCCACTCCAGCGAAGATGCGGCCCGCGATGGCGGTCTTCTCGCCAAGCATAATCTGACGGCTAAGGCTCACATCGCCACGCACATACTGCGAGTAGCGCACACCCAGAATCTCATAATATCCCTCCTCGGTCTTGTGCGAAAGGGCTTTTTCAAAGAGATTAAGCAGATTACCCGACGACTCAAAATTCATATGCATCAGCGTAGCGTTGCCACCCGGATTCTTGCCCTGATTATTATAGGTGTATGATGCCGAGAGGCCGACGATAGCCTGCGTTAAGTAGCTCTGGCGGAGGTACTCATTCTCGAGCGATGAGAAGAAACCCTCGTCGATGTATCCGACGTGGATCCAGTTCAGGTCGATCGGTCGCAGCTGGTAGCTGTAACGACCATTCAGACTGCGCCACGAGTAGGTCCACGTCGCACGCGAGAGGTCGCGCTGGTAGTAGGGGCGATCCTGAAAGTTGTACGACAGCTCCACCCTCGTGCGCGGCATATTGACGTTGCGCGTCGAGATGCGGAACGGAGCGATAAATCGCGGGAACGACAAACCGACCGAGAGACCGATCTCGTTGGCGCGGCGACGCGAGGTGTGCGGCGCCTTCATATACTCGTAACCAAATGTTAGCGATGTGTTTAGAGTCTCCACACCTCGGAACAGATTGCGGTTCTGGTAGCCCACCGTGGCTGTCAGGCCGTAGAAACTCGACGTGGTGCTACCCTCCAGCTCGAGGTTGAAACCCTGCTTGAGCGTGGGTGCGCCCAGGATATAGCAGCGCAGGTAACCCTCGCGGATGGCATCGAACTTCGCGGGCGTGTAGGCCTCGCGGCCATCGCCGGCGTAGTTCACCACCAGCGTGTCGTCCTCTGTTCGCGGCAGCTCCTCGAAGGCTATGCGGGCGCTCTTGAAGTAGCCGAGCGACATAATCTCGTTGTAGGTGCGATCGACATCCGAGGCGCTGTATAACTTATTGGGCGAAAGCGGAATAGCGGCTCTCAGCACAGCGGGGCGCACATTGGGCTGGCCCGACGAGATGATATTCAGGCCGCGGTAATAGGTCGTGTCGCTCATTGCCTCACGACGTGCATTCTCATTCTCCGAGGGGTCGTAGTCGGGCAGCACGTTGATCTCGGTGATGCGGTAGATGCGGTTGTCCTCCTCGATGGCCTCGCCACGCTCGTTGTAGCCCGTGGTGTTGCGTCTGACGATCATACGGATGCCCACCTCGCGGTTACCGCCGAGCGTATCGACACGATACTCGATGTTATTGACCGAGAAATTGTAGTAGCCGCGATCGTTCAGGTAGGCGGCTATGCGCTCGCGCTCGCGGTCCAGCTCCGTGATGTCGAAGATGTTACCCACGCGGATGAGCGACTGCGCCGTGTCCGACTCGATGACGGGCGCGAGGAGTCTGTCGCGGAAGTCGTACCTTAGGCTTTTGATGCGGTAGGGCTCGCCCTGACGTGTGCGGTAGGTGATGTAGGCGCGGCGGGCACGGCGTGTGGTATCGACCGAGTAATCGACCGAAGAGGAGTAGTAGCCGCGCGAGTTCATATAGGTCTTCAGATTGTCGGCACTGCGCTGCGTAAGGCCCATATCGAGCAGCACGGGCTCCTCGCCCACCTTTCGTTTGAAGTTGTTCCACCAGTTATCCTTCGCGGGGTTGGCCAGGTTGTAGGCCCAGACGTAGAAGTCGGTGCCGAGGAAGTGTTTGTTGGGGGTCTGGCGGACGTATTGCTCGAGTTCGAGGGCTGTGATGCGCTCTGTTTTGGGGACGGTGTGGTCGGTGCGAATCTTCACCTGCTGAACGAGATACTCGCCCTCGGTAAGACGGCGCGTGACGCTGCACGCCGAGCAGAGAATGCCCAGCACACACAACCAAAACGCCAATTTGAAAGCTCTCATCTCTAACACTTCACTTTTCGCAGTCGGCCGCACAAACCTGTTGGCACACACCACGCCAAATTAATGTTCAAATGTAGTAATATTTCCGACTTAAAACAAATAATTTGTCAGTAAGGCGGCAGTTATGCCGTTTTCCCATTTTTTTCGTATATTTACATCAGCTAAAAAATACTACTATGAAGGAAAGATTCTTAATGGCGGGCCCCGTGGCCCTTCATATAGCCGATTCGGGCGCAGCGCCCGAGGGCCAGAGCGAGAAGAAGTGTGTAGTGCTGCTGCACGGATATTTGGAGTCGATGTACGTCTGGGACGATTTTGTGCCGCTGCTCAAGCGCGATGTGCGTGTTATCACGGTCGATATTCCCGGTCACGGAATCTCGCAGGTGCTGGGCGAGAAGCACACGATGGAGCAGATGGCGGGCGTGGTGCGCGATATGCTCGATACGCTTGATATTGAGCGCTGTACGCTCGTGGGCCACTCGATGGGCGGATATATCACGTTGGCCTTCGCGGCACTCTACCCCGAGCGACTGGATGGCTTGGTGCTACTCAGCTCGACACCCAACCCCGACACCGACTTAAAGCGCGAGAACCGTCAGCGCGAAATAGAACTCGTCAAGGCGGGCAAGAAGGATGCGCTGGCGCGTGTGGCTCCCGAGGCGGGCTTCGCCGAGCAGAATCGCCGCCGACTGAAGGATTACATCGACGATCTGACCGAGTGCGTTCACATCACCGAGGACGATGGCATCGTGGCGCTACTGGGCGGTATGATGGAGCGAGCTGACCAGAACGAGATGATGCGCAAATTGGCTGTGCCACAGCTCTTTATAATGGGTAAGAAAGACCCCTACATCCCTCTCGAGGCTGCCGAGACGATCGTCGCCTCACACCCGCAGGCGAAGGTGAACTGGCTCGACGAGTCGGGACATATGGGCTTCATCGAACAACCCGCGGAGTGCGCCGCGGCGTTGCTTGAGTTCGTTCAGCAGGCCTGATGGAAATTCAAAATTCAAAATTCAGAATGAAAAATTAATAAATACGTCATTCCACATTTTCACATCATAATGCCCAACTGATACTACGATAGCGTCTATGTGAAAATGATTGGAATCTACCTTTGTGAAAATAGTTTGCTGATACCAAATTATTTTTCACGCAACTTTTTCCGAAAAAGTTGCACAAAAAGGCCGCAACCGACGCTGCGAGCGCGAGCAGAGGGAGCTTGCTCACTTT
>JAFOEH010000113.1 GCA_017380275.1 Alistipes sp. | reverse complement strand
GTAGAACCAGCAGGTCGCATCACCCGCGAAGCGCACCAGCGAAACCTTCTCCACATCAGTCGAGTTCATATTGGGAACTATCTCCACCTCATCGGTCTTATCGTGCGAGAGCTGGCTCGATATATTAAATCGGCGTATCGAGTCTATCTCGTCGCCAAAGAAGTCGAGACGGAAAGGTCGGCTCTCCGAGTATGAGAATACATCGACAATTCCTCCGCGCAACGAATACTGCCCCGGCTCATAGACAAAATCCACCTGCTGGAAGCCGCGCTCGACAAGCTGCTCCTCCAACTCGGCAATCACCACCCTATCGCCCACCCTTAGGCGGATACTGCGCTCGGCGAGCGACCCCTCATCGGCCACACGCTCGGCCAGCGCATCGGGATAGGTGCACACGACCACATATCCGTCGCGGTTGTGCCTCAGAGCATTCAGCGCATTCGTACGTTGCACAACTCCCTGCGCATCCTCCTTGCCGTAGATGATTGATTTCTTGTAAGATGTAGGGAAGAAATGAACACGTTCCTCGTCGAGCAGAGCGTAGAAGTCGTTGAGCATATATGCGGCCGAGTCACGATCCTCCGCTACGAAGATATGCACCCCACCCACACGACGCACAGCGCCGCCGAATAGAGCGAAAGAGCCCCCCCGACCAAATTCTCGAGATGGACGGTGACGCTCTTTTTTCTATGTTCCTTTACCAACTGAGAGAAGGTCTTCGCCCCCTCAACACGTTGCAAAATATTATCTATACTCTCCAAAATGCAGAGTTTTTTCTCTCAATACCCCTTAGGGCACTCTCATTCTTCCTCTCACGATCTCCCTTCTCCGCTAGGGTTCAATCAACGGAGCCCCAGACTTATCAAGGTAACGGACATCAACCATACCCAGACTCTGGTCGGCCACGATCTTCAGTCGCACCTTATATCGCCACATCCAGCGGCGACGCAACGACCACAAACCATCGCACAGGAACGATGCCACATAAGGACTGACGTGCAGCGTGATATGCTTCACGCCTCGATCCGCTGCGAGGAACTGTATCTGGTTCTCGATCTTACGATCGAGCAGCACCGTAGGCTCTATGCGTCCCGTGCCGTTACACGTCGGGCAGACATCCGTCACATCCTGCACCGCTACGGGGCGCACTCTCTGGCGCGTGATCTGCATTAGGCCGAACTTCGTCAGCGGCAGTATCGTATGCTTGGCCTTATCCGAGGCCATCAGCTTCTTCATCTCCTCATACAGCGTCTGGCGGTTCTGCGCCTTGTGTAGGTCGATAAAGTCGATGATCACAATTCCGCCCAAATCGCGCAGGCGTAACTGGCGTGCGATCTCTGCTGCAGCGGCCAGGTTGACCGTCATTGCCGTCTCTTCCTGGTTCTCCTCGGCCCGGGTGCGATTACCCGAATTCACGTCGATGACGTTCATCGCCTCAGTATGCTCTATGATCAGGTATGCTCCGCGCTTGAGCGAAACATATTTGGCAAAGAGCGACTTGATCTGTTTCGATATGTCGAAGTTGTCGAAGATGGGTACCGTACCTCGGTACAACTTAACGATCTTCTCCAACTGGGGGTCGATTATTTTGATGTAGTTTTTAATCTCGCGATACATCGCCTCGTCATCGACCGTAATTTGCGAGAAGGTCGAGTTGAGCGAATCGCGGATTATGGTATTGGCTCTACCCATCTCGCTCATCAGCAGAGCGGGAGCCTGATTTTTGCGGATGTTTCCCACAGCCTTGTTCCAACGCTCGATGAGCGAAAGAATATCTTGCTCGATGTCGGCATCCTGTGCCTCGGCAGCTGCTGTGCGTATGATAACGCCGAAATTTTTGGGAAGTACCTCTGCGGCAATACGGCGCAGACGTTTCTTTGTCTCGTTCGAACGAATCTTCTGCGAGATTGATATTTTGTTGCTGAATGGCACCAGCACCACGTTGCGACCCGCCAGCGACAGATCAGCCGTCAGGCGCGGTCCTTTGGTCGAGATGGCCTCCTTGGCCACCTGCACCATCACTAC
This sequence comes from Alistipes sp., assembly GCA_017380275.1. The sequence continues at coordinate 776 of JAFOEH010000113.1, read as the reverse complement.
TTGGCCAGGCTCGAGGTAGGTGGCCAACTTGCCCGACTTCTCGATGTCGGGTTCGAGTTTCATCGTCTCCACCTTTACCCCTCGACGTCCCGGCTGGCGACTATCGACGAGTCTCTGCAACGAGCGGAATTGACTTCCCAAATCGAGATAGTGAATGAATGCATCCTTCTCGTGTCCGATATTGACAAAGGCGGCATTCAGTCCCGGCATAATCTTACGCACCTTACCCAAGTAGATGTCGCCCACGGCAAATCCCGTCTGGCACTGCTCCTTGTTCAGCTCGACCAGCACCTTGTCCTCACACAGGGCAATTGTGATCTCGGCTGGGGTTACGTTTATTACTAACTCTCGATTCATTGTAAATAATATATAAACATAGGTAAAGGTAAAGGGCGTTAGACAAAATCCCCTTTACCTTTCATTCTTACCTACTTGCTAACGCAGTTTTGAAAAACCGTCCGAATTACTTCTTCTTATGACGATTCTTACGAAGACGCTTCTTACGCTTGTGCGTAGCCATCTTATGACGCTTGTGCTTCTTTCCGTTTGGCATTGTTCTAAATATTTTAATTGGTTAATTATTTCACCTTAGCTACGAAACTCTTTGCAGGCTTGAAAGCGGGAATGTTGTGCTCGGGAATGGTGATGGTGGTGTTCTTCGAGATGTTGCGAGCTACCTTCTCAGCGCGCTTCTTAACGATGAAGCTACCAAAACCACGGAGGTAAACGTTCTCGCCGTTCTCCAGCGAGCCCTTAACGCTCTCCATAAAGGCCTC
>JAFOEH010000112.1 GCA_017380275.1 Alistipes sp. | reverse complement strand
GTTGGCCAAGGGTGTCGATCAGCTGATGGATGAGGGTGTGGCACAGCTCTTTACCTCGTCGCTCAATGGTCGCAAGATCATCGGCACGGTTGGACAGCTTCAGTTTGAGGTTATTCAGTACCGTCTCGAGCACGAGTATGGCGCGAAGTGCCGCTGGGAGCCTATTTCGATTCATAAGGCGTGCTGGATCGAGAGCGACAACGCCGAACAGCTGGCCGATTTCAAGCGTCGCAAGCACTCGAATATGGCTGTCGATAAGCACGGTCGCGATGTATTCCTTGCCGACACGAGTTACGCTTTGGCTCTGGCGCAGGAGAATTTTAAGGATATTAGGTTCCATTTCACGTCGGAGTTTTAACCATAGATTTGTAACGATATTAAATTGATTTTAAGCGATGAACAGATATTTAAGATTGGTTTTTATTGCATCGGTTCTCTTTTGTGGAAATCTGATCACAGCCTGCACGAAGGCCAATAGCGAGAATCCTGCGCCAAAAGTAGAGAGCATTGAGCTATTACGCACCAGCCAAAGTTGGAATGGAGATGATTTGCCTGACTATCCGCAGGGTCGTCCCGAATTGGTGGCGGTGAAATATATCATTCCTCCAGGACAGAAGTTGGGTTGGCATCACCACGTTGCGATGAATCACGGAGTGCTGGTGCAGGGCGAGCTGACCATCATAGGATTGGACGGCAAGGTAGGAGTGATACACGAGGGTGAAGTCGTTGTCGAGATGGTTGATGCCATTCACCGTGGCGAGAATCGTGGCACGGAGCCCGTAGTCCTCTATATGTTCTACCTCTCGCAGGAGGGTTTGCCGCTATCGGTGCAGAATCCGGAGGTTTCGATAGAGTAATCGTTCTAACTTTTTTGGCCTCAGAATTGGCCCGAAAAAAGGGCGTATGGCTTGGCACGAGAAGAAATAAAAAAGGGTGTTATCTATTGCGGATAGCACCCTTTTATCGTTATAAACCTTTAGAAAAGTTACTCCTCCTCCTCGGCGCTCTTGATGGCCTCCTCGAGACGGATCGTAACGCCTCCGACTTTGAACGTGATGGCATCGTAGTCGGGCGAACGCTCGGTGGTGTAGTTGATGAAATCCTCGCCGCCGACCTTTATGCCATCGGTCGTAATCTCGATTATCTCGCCCTCGTTGTCGGTGATACGCAGACCGTTGTCGCTGAACTGTACCGTAGCCTTCATCTGCGAGATGTTGTCGCTCGGGCCCTCGAGCGTCAGGGTGAGGTTGTCCTGCTGCAGTGAGGTAGAGTCGTAATCCTCGAACTGCTCGTGGAACTCCTCAAGCTCCTCTTCGGTGAACTCCTCAAAGAGAATCTCCTCGTCGTGCTGGAAGACTGACTCGAAGGTGTTCTCGATCTGGCGGTCGAACTTCACGGGCGACTTGATGGCCGAGACGATCATCGCAATCAGCGCAATGAGCCAGATGATGAACATAATGAGCATCGTGCGGCCGTGGGGACGGCGCGAAATGAGCAACATCACCGAGAGGTAGATCAGCGTGATGATGGGGATGGTCACAACTACGAAGAATGATGCTAACGCCACGCCCGTCACCAGATCGGTCGAGAGCAGGGCGGGCAC
>JAFOEH010000111.1 GCA_017380275.1 Alistipes sp. | reverse complement strand
ATTGCTTTCTCGGGAGCCGAGGAGTTTTTGGCAAAGTATAAGGACCAATCTATCATCGGCCACTTCGGCTTGGGTTTCTACTCATCGTTTATGGTTGCCGATCGCGTAGAGATTTTCACTCAGTCGTATAAGGAGGATGCGCCGTCGATGCGTTGGTCGTGCGATGGCTCGCCCGAGTATGAGATGGAGGAGCTCGAGGAGAAACTAGATCGCGGAACGGAGATCGTACTGCACCTCTCGGAGGATTGTGCCGAGTATTGCGGTGAGCAGAAGGTGAGCGAATTGTTGAAGAAGTATTGCCACTTCTTGCCCATAGAGATCGCTTTCGGCAAGGTGAAGGAGTGGAAGGATGGTAAATATGTTGATACTGAGAAGGATAACATAATCAACAACGTGGAGCCTCTGTGGACTCTTAAGCCGTCGGATATTACTGAGCAGCAGTACAAGGATTTTTACAGCGAGCTATATCCGATGAGCGACGAGCCGCTATTCTACATCCATATGAATATTGACTATCCGTTCAACCTGACGGGTATTCTCTATTTCCCCAAGATCAATAATAATATCGAGCTTCAGAAGAACAAGATTCAGCTCTACTGTAATCAGGTGTTCGTGACGGATCAGGTCGAGGGTATCGTGCCCGAGTATTTGACGTTGCTGCACGGAGTGATCGACTCGCCCGATATTCCGCTCAACGTATCGCGTAGCTACTTGCAGAGCGACTCTAACGTGAAGAAGATTTCGGGATATATCACCCGCAAGGTGGCCGATAGATTGAAGGAGCTATTCACGACGATGCGTGCCGACTATGAGCAGAAGTGGGACGATCTGAAGGTCTTTATCCAGTACGGAATGCTCACGGACGAGAAGTTTGCCGAGAAGGCGCAGGAGTTTATGCTACTCAAATCGACCGAGGGTAAGTACTTCACGGCTAAGGAGTATGTCGATGTGGTGAAGGAGAACCAGACCGATAAGAATGATAACGTGGTGTTGCTCTATGTGGATGATGCTGTCGATAAGCACTCATTCGTAGAGGGCGCGAAGGCTAAGGGTTACGACGTGCTGGAGATGAATGGCCCGCTCGATAGCCACTACATCAACTACTACGAGTCGAAGAATCAGAATATTAAGTTCGTGCGCGTGGATAGTGATGTGGTAGAGAAGCTCATCCAGAAGAAGGAGCAGATGTCGATGTCGCTCACCGAGGCACAGCAGGATTTGATGCGTCCCGTATTTGAGAGTCAGATGCCGAAGGACGATGCAATCTCATACACTATCTCGTTTGAGCCGATGGCTGCGGAGGATGCTCCCGTGGTGATTACGCAGAATGAGTTTATGCGCCGTATGAAGGAGATGGCCAAGATGAGCGGTGGCGGTATGAGCCAGTTCTACGGTCAGATGCCCGATAACTTCACCATTGCGGTGAATGGAAATCACCCTATCGTGATTGATATTTTGGGAAATGTTGAGAAGGAGTATGGCGATAAGCTTAAGTCAATCACCAAGAAGATTGATGCGGCCGTAGCGGAGGAGAAGCGTTTTGACGAGACTGTAAAGGGTAAGAAGCACGAGGAGTTCACCGCCGAGGAGAAGCAGATGGAGGAGGAGCTCTCGAAGAAGATCGTAACGCTGCGCGATGAGCGTAATGAGCGTCTGCGCGAGATTGGCAGCAAGAATAAACTGGTGCGACAGATTATCGACTTGGCACTCCTGTCGAACGGAATGTTGAAGGGTAAGAATCTTACTGATTTTATTCAGCGAAGTATTACACTTATTGAGAGATAAAATAGAGTAGATTAGTGCAGAAAGGGCACCCGATGGCGATGTATCGTGGTGCTCTTTTCTGTATATGAAAACGGCAGGCTCTTTTGTTGAGTCTGCCGTTTTTGTTTTGGGTGAAGGTTGGATTACAACAGCGCGTCGATCTTTGCCTTCAAAGTCTCCTTGCTGGTTGCGCCGACAACCTTATCGACAACCTCGCCACCCTTGATGAATACGATGGTGGGGATGTTGCGAACGCGGTACTGCGCTACGATGTCGTCGCAAGAGTCAACGTCGCACTTGCCGATAACAACTGCGTCGCCATACTCGGTGGCCAACTCGTCGATGATCGGGCCTACCATACGGCAGGGACCGCACCACTCAGCCCAGAAATCGATTACTACGGGCTTGCCCGATGCCATCAATGACTCATAATTCTCGTTTGTGATTGCTAATGCCATAATTTTTTAAGTTTTTAATTGTTAATTGTTTATGATAATGTATATTTTATTTCGTTCTTGTCCAAATAACCAATCAGCT
>JAFOEH010000110.1 GCA_017380275.1 Alistipes sp. | reverse complement strand
GGGCCATATACTGATCCTTGAGATACTCGGCAAAGAAGTGAGCATCGTCGCCCGTAGCACAAATCTGCAGGGCAGTCATAAGGAAAGCCTTGTTGGGGTTGTTGGTGGTCTTGGCGATAGCGGCCTTGAGTCCTGCACGAACACCATCGCACTGTGCAGCGCCATCCTTCGAGACGTACGAAGCTACGCCATTTACGGCATACTCGACGGGCGAGTTGTTCACGCCCTCGGCCATAGGCTCCAGCATAAGTGCCAACATCTCGATACCCTCGGCACCCGTTGCGGCAAGCTCGGCCATCGTCTGATTATAAATCTCCTGAGTCTGTGCAGGCATCTGTGCCAACGCATCCGAGATGATGGTCGAGGTGGCACGGTTGCGCGCATCCTGAGCATTGACGGCCACCAGAGGCATCACCATCAATGCGAACAATATGAATAGTTTTTTCATCGTTTTCACTCTTTTTACGGGTTAATTAAAATGTCCAAGGTGCGCGCATCGGCTGGTCGATCAAGGCGTTAGCCGCGTCGTCGTTGATGAACTGCAACTTGACGGGATCGAACTCCAGCGTGCGGTTCAGGCGCAGAGCGCAGAGGCCCATATTCACGATCGTTGCCGAACGGAATCCGTTGATCTCGTTCAGAGCGAACTTCTCGCGCGAGTGGATACACTTGATGAAGTCGGTGTTCTGCGGCTCGGGATCGGGAAGCTCCGAGAGCAGATCCATAATGTTGTGTGCGGGCTGACCGTTCAGCTCGCAACGGAAGCCCTGGTAGAGCTTACCCTTGGGACCCTCGATGTAGGGAGCGGTGGGATCGCCGTGCTGCTCGCCCTGCAGGATGATCTGGCAGCCATCCTCGTAGGTATAGACAATCTTGCGCCACGTTCCGATAGCGTCCCAGTGCTGCTCGGGAGCATCGACCTCAACCTTCACGGGAGAGGTGCCGTCCTTACCGAGGATATACTGCACGGGGTCGATATAGTGCTGTCCCATATCGCCCAGACCGCCACCATCATAATCCCAGTAACCGCGGAAGGTCTGGTGGGTACGGTGCTCGTTGTAGGGCTTGTAGGGTGCGGGACCGAGCCAGAGGTCGTAGTCCAGATTCTTCGGGATAGGCTGCTCGACAAGATTCTCCTTACCTACCCAGAAGAACTTCCAGTTAAAGCCCGTATAGCCTGAGATGGTAACCTTCAAAGGCCAGCCCAGAAGACCGCTGTCAACCAGCTTCTTCAGCGGCTGCACCGTTGTGCCCAGGCCGTAGAAGGTATCCTTGAAACGGAACCAAGTGTTAAGGCGGAAGATACGACCATTCTGACGTACGGCCTCCATCACGCGCTTACCCTCGCCGATGGTACGCGTCATAGGCTTCTCGCACCAGATATCCTTGCCGGCCTTGGCAGCCTCGACAGCCATCAGCGCGTGCCAATGGGGAGGAGTTGCGATGTGAACTACATCGACGTTGGGGTCGTTGATCAGATCGCGGTAGAGGTGGTAGCCCTTCACGGTCTGGCCCAGGCGCTCCTTCGAGAGGCGCACGCCCTTCTCCAAGTGGAGGTCGTCGACGTCGCACACAGCCACCAGACGGCACTTCTCGTCGCTTGAGAAGTGGTTCTCGCTGAATCCGATGCCACCCATACCGATGATACCCTTGGTCAATTGGTCGTTGGGAGCGATGTGTCCCTCACCTCCGAGTACACGGCGCGGAATGATGGTCAGCGCGGCCAGTCCACCCAGAGATTTTAGAAATTCTTTTCTGTTGATTGCCATAATTTGAGTATTTTATGTTAGTTGTTTTCAGTTTAGGTTTCGGGTTGTTTTCTTCTCGCGGTCACTTTTCGGGAGAAATTTGTGCCGTAAAGTTACGCGATAAATTCCGAACGGCAAAATTATTATACTAAAGTATAATGATTAAATTATTGCATCGGGGGAAATGGGAGGGTTTACGTTCTTTGTTGCAGAAATTATTTTCCTTGTCTTTATGAACACCTTCCCTTATGTAGAGGAGTAAAAAACCGCACTGCAGAATTTGCGGAAAAAGGGCGGCGCGGCAGCGGAGGGTTAAAAAATGGAGACCTTTTGATTGCTTCAAAAGTGCGTAGCATCCATTTTACCGACGACGGCGCGCTGACCCCGCAAATTGTGCCTTGCGGCCTTTTTGTGCAACTTTTT
>JAFOEH010000109.1 GCA_017380275.1 Alistipes sp. | reverse complement strand
GTGGGTTATCAGGAGATTCTCTCCGATCCCTCGTGCATCGATCAGATTGTGGTGATGGCTTACCCGCTGATCGGTAACTATGGTATTACGGACGAGGACTTCGAGTCGAAGACTCCTCAGGTGGGAGGTATGGTTGTGCGCGAGTGCAACGAGAATCCCAGTAACTTCCGCTACACGAAGACCTTCTCGGAGGCTTTGGACGAGGCTGGTATTCCCTGCATCGCTGGCGTGGATACTCGTATGATTGTGCGCATCATCCGTGATGAGGGTGTGCAGCGTGCCGCTATCGTGAACATCGACACGACCAAGGAGCAGGCGCTCGAGATGATCAAGAACACTCCTCTGCCCCAGAATCAGGTGGCTAAGGTGAGCAGCACCAAGCGTTGGTTCTCACGTACGCCCAACCATAAGTATGACATTGTGGCTGTTGACTGCGGTATCAAGTATAGTATGATTCGCCAGTTTAATAACCGTGGCTGCAACGTAACGGTTGTGCCTTACAACACCACACTCGAGGAGATTATGGCTTTCAATCCCGACGGTATATTCATCTCGAATGGCCCCGGCTCGCCCGAGGAGTTGCCCGAGGTTGTTGAACTAATCAAGGCTGTGGAGGGTAAGATTCCCTTGTTTGGTGTGTCGCTCGGTATGCAGCTTATCTCGCTGGCGTATGGTGCCAAGGTGTATAAGATGAAGTGTGGTCACCACGGCTCTTCGGCTGTGCGTGATCTTCAGACGGGCCGAATCGATCTTGCTTCGCAGAATCACGGCTACGTTGTGGATGCTGAGTCGCTTGCTGGGACACGCCTTACGGTAACTCACGAGAATGTGCTCGATAATACTATCGAGGGTGTGGAGTGTGCCGAGGATAAGGTTTATGCATTGCAGTTCCACCCCGAGAGTGCTCCGGGTCCGCACGACTGCACATATCTTTTCGATAAATTCATTAAACTGATGGAGGAGAAACAAAATGCCTAAGAGAACAGATATTAAGAAAGTGATGGTGATCGGCTCGGGTCCGATTGTCATCGGTCAGGCTGCTGAGTTCGACTATGCAGGAACACAGGCTTGCCTTGCACTCAAGGAGGAGGGTTATGAGGTTATCCTCGCCAACTCGAACCCCGCAACAATTATGACTGACACCAACATCGCCGACAAGGTTTATATGGAGCCTTTGACGTTGGAGTATGTGGCTAAGATCGTTCGTTATGAGCGTCCCGACGCTATTGTGCCGGGCCTTGGTGGTCAGACAGGTTTGAACTTGGCCGTTCAGTTGGCTAAGAAGGGTATTTTGGATGAGTGCCACGTCGAGATCCTGGGTACCTCGTTCAAGAGTATCGAGGAGGCTGAGGACCGTGAGCTCTTCAAGGAGTTGTGTCTGCGTATTGGTGAGCCCGTTCTGCCCTCGATGGTTGTTAACTCGATGGAGGATGGTGTGAAGGCTGCCGAGCAGATTGGTTACCCCGTAGTGTTGCGTCCCGCATTTACACTCGGTGGAACGGGTGGCGGTTTTGCCGACAATGAGGAGGAGTTGCGCGAGATTATGCGTAACGCTCTGGCTCTCTCGCCCGTACATCAGGTTTTGGTAGAGAAGAGTATCAAGGGCTACAAGGAGATTGAGTTCGAGGTGATGCGCGATAAGAACGATACGGCTATCGCAATTTGTAGTATGGAGAACATCGACCCCGTGGGTATTCACACCGGCGACTCGATGGTTATCGCTCCCGCACAGACTTTGACCGATACGGAGTATCAGCTGTTGCGTGACAGCGCTCTGAAGATTATCCGCGAGCTCAAGATTGAGGGTGGTTGTAACGTGCAGTTCGCTTTGGATCCCCTCTCATTCAAGTATTATATCATCGAGGTTAACCCCCGCGTTTCGCGCTCTTCGGCTTTGGCATCGAAGGCAAGTGGTTTCCCCATTGCTCGCGTGACGGCGAAGATTGCCGTAGGTTTGACCCTCGACGAGATTATGATCTCGGGCCGTCCTGCCTGCTTCGAGCCTGCCTTGGACTACGTTGTGCTGAAGGTGGCGCGCTTCCCGTTCGATAAGTTCAGCGACGCATCGAATGAGCTGGGTACGCAGATGAAGGCTACGGGTGAGGTGATGAGCATCGGCCGCACCATAGAGGAGGGTATCCTCAAGGCTGTGCGCTCGCTTGAGACGGGCGTTTGCCACATCCACAATAAGAAGTTCGACGACTGGAACACCGACTCGCTGCTGGAGTACATCCGCAAGGGTACGGACGATCGTATGCACGCCATTGCGCAGCTCATCCGTAAGGGTGTTGACCTTCTGATTATCTACAACCACACCAAGATCGATATGTTGTTCCTCGAGAAGTTCAAGAACATCGTCGAGATGGAGAAGGTTGTGGCGGCCAACGTGGGTTGCGTAGCAACACTCAAGGAGGCCAAGCGTATGGGCTTCAGCGATAAGTTCATTGGCCAGCTGTGGGGAATGACCGAGGCAGAGGTATATCTGCTGCGTAAGAAGGAGAATGTGTTCCCCGTATATAAGATTATCGACTCGTGTGCCGGCGAGATTGATACCTATGTACCCTACTTCTACTCAACCTATGAGGCCGAGAATGAGTCTATTAAGAGCGATCGTAAGAAGATTCTGGTTTTGGGTTCGGGACCGATTCGTATCGGTCAGGGTGTGGAGTTCGACTACTCGACCGTTCACGCTATCTGGACTATCAAGGAGGCTGGATATGAGGCTATCATCATCAATAATAATCCCGAGACCGTCTCTACGGACTACACCATCAGCGATAAACTCTACTTCGAGCCGCTGACCGTGGAGGATGTGATGAATGTTGTGGAGCTGGAGCAGCCTGAGGGTATTGTTGTATCGCTCGGTGGTCAGACCGCTATCAACCTGGCAGAGCCTTTGGCCGAGTTGGGTGTAAAGATTATCGGTACGGGTATCGACGCTATTAACAATGCTGAGGACCGCAAGTGCTTCGAGCGCATTATGAACGAGGTGGGTATCCCGCAGCCCCAGGCTGAGGCCGTTACCGACATCGAGGCTGGTGTGGCTGCTGCGGCACGTATCGGCTATCCCGTACTGGTGCGCCCGAGCTTCGTGTTGGGTGGTCGCGCGATGCAGATCGTGGGTAATGAGGAGACTTTGCGCCACTATTTGCGCTCGGCGGTAGAGATTAACGAGAAATCGCCCGTATTGGTTGATAAATATATTCAGGGTAAGGAGTTGGAGGTTGATGCAATCTGCGACGGTAAGGATGTATTCATC
>JAFOEH010000108.1 GCA_017380275.1 Alistipes sp. | reverse complement strand
GTGATCTGCAGCGCGCACGGAGTGAGATTCTTATCGAGTACTACATCCTCGGGTGCGACCGTCTGGGGCGTGCCGTTGCCCGACTGCTAATGCGTCGTGCCCGCGCGGGCGTGCGCATCTGCGTCCTCTATGATGCCATTGGCTCATACTCCCTGCCCCGACGCGAGCTGGAGCGCCTTCGCCAAAGCGGTGTGCAGATCCGTGCGTGGGGGCGACCGCGTTTTCCCTTTCTGAGGCCACAGCTCAACCGCCGCAACCATCGCAAGATAGTCGTTGTCGATGGCCGCATAGCCTACATCGGCGGCATCAATATCGCCACGCGCTACGTCGATGGCGGTCGCCACGGCTTCTGGCGCGACGAACATCTCCGCATCGAGGGCGATGCCGCGGCGCACTTGCACGAACTCTTCCGCTCGGATTGGCTCTCGGTTGGCGGCGAAGAGCTGCAACCCCTTCCCGAGCATAGGCACCCCCGCGCCTCAAACACCTCTCACTCCCTCCAGATTATCCATAGCGCCGATGGCCCATCGCGTCACGCCCTAAGTCGCGCAGTCATCGGAGCCATCTCTTCGGCCCGTCATAGTGTTCGTATCTCCACGCCCTATTTTCTTCCGCCGCCGGCGCTCCTTGAGGCGATCTGTATTGCGGCCCGCAGTGGGGTAGAGGTCGAACTGCTCATTCCCACTCGCTCCGATGTCCGCATTGCTGGGTTGGCTGCCGAGGCTTTTGTCCGCTACTGCGTGGGACAGGGCGTGAAGATCTATCGCTACCGCAACGGCTTCCTTCACTCCAAGCTCATCACCATCGACGAATCGGTGGCCATCGTCGGCTCGGCCAATCTTGACTATCGCAGTCTCTCGTACAACCTCGAGGCCTCGGTTGCGATATATAGTCCCGCTCTTGTGCGCGAATATAACTCCCGATTCTGTGCAGACCTGGCTCTCTCGGAGCCCGTAATCTACATCTGGCGTCCGTCTATCTTCCGATTACTTGCCGAGGGGCTGGCCCGATTACTTGCCCCATTACTATAAAAAAGAGCCTGTCCGATTTAGGACAGGCTCTCTATATCTTCCGTAGAACAATCTACTCCTCCGTTACAGGCTCAAAGTCCTTGAACGCGTCGCGGAGCTTGTCGCATACGCGGCTCTGGATGTTGCGCTCCATCGTGCAGATCAGACTGCAGATAGCCTTTGCCGATGATCCTCCGTGACCAATCATCACGGGCGAATTGATGCCGATCACGATCGTGCCACCTACGCTCTCGTAGTTCATCGCGTTCCAGAAGTTCTGGTGGTAGTAGAGTTTGGGGCATACGGGCTCCAGCACGGGACGCAGCAGATTCAGCAGCCACGGCTTGAAGGGCGTCAGACGCGAGTTGATGCGATACATCGCCTCGGCCATCTTCAGGATCACGTTACCCACGAATCCGTCGGCCACAACCACATCGCAGTACTTACCCGTGAAGATGTACGACGACTCTACGTTACCCACGAAGTTGATTCCCTTCTGCTCCTTCAACAGATCGTACGTCGCCTTGGCCTGGGCATTACCTTTGCCCTCCTCCTCGCCGATGTTGAGCAGTCCAATGCGGGGCTTCTCGATTCCGAGAACGGCCTCTGCATAGATCGAACCGAGCAGACCATACTGCGCCAGCACCTCGGGCTTGGCATCTACATTCAGACCTACGTCGAGCAACAATCCGCGACGATTCATCACGATTGGCATCAGCGTCGATATCACGGGACGAATCACACCCTTGATGGGCTTGATGACCTGCATACATCCCACCATCATCGCACCCGTTGAGCCAGCACTTGCGAATCCGTCGATCTTACCCTCCGAGAGGTGGCGGAAACCTACGGTCATACTCGAATCCTTCTTTGCGATGAAGGCCTTGGCCGGGTGGTCGCCCATCTCGATTACCTCGGTGGTGTTTACGATGTCGAAATTATCGGCCGAGCACTTGTGCTTCTTTAGCAGCTCACGAATACGCTTCTCGTCGCCGAATAGCACGATGCGGCTATCCTTCGCGATCTTGCCCAGAGCCATCACAGCGCCCTCCACAGCTACTTCGGGGGCAAAGTCGCCACCCATAGCATCGATACCGATTTTTAACATATCAAGATTATTTAATCTCTATTAACAAAAATTAAGAGAGAGCACAACCCGAAGGAGGCTCTCTCCAATAGTAGTCAGCTACACTACTCGGCCTTCTTCTCGATGGCCAACTTGCCGCGGTAGAAACCGCACTCGGGGCATACGCGGTGGTAGAGAACCGCAGAGCCGCAGTTAGAGCAAGTAACAACAGTAGGAACTACCGCCTTGTAGTGAGTTCTTCTCTTGTCGCGTCGTGTTGACGACACTTTGTGTTTAGGATGTGCCATTTTACAATATTATTTTTTAGTTTATGTTTTGTTCGTTTTGTGTTAGCACCAATCTCTTGATACCACTTTCGGCCTTCTGTCAGCGGTTTCCAATGCCTATGACATCCTCCCCGTCCTAACTTCCGACCTTCTATCTGTTACTCCTCTTCCCCCTCTAACTGAGCCTTCAATGCTGCCAACTTATTGAAGTCACCCTCGCTTATGCCGCTGTTATCGCTCTTCTCGGCTCGAGCCTCGATGGCCTCGATCTCCTTTTCGGTGGCGATAGTGAACCGCGCCAGCATATCGGGGTTGCATTCACCTT
>JAFOEH010000107.1 GCA_017380275.1 Alistipes sp. | reverse complement strand
GTCAAGAAGCACGACCTGTTCCTCTTCTCGGACGAGGTATATCGTGAGTTTATCTATACGGGCTCGCCATACATCTCGGCGTGCCACTTGGAAGGTATCGAGGAGAATGTCGTATTGATTGACTCGGTGTCGAAGCGTTACTCGGAGTGTGGTATCCGTATCGGAGCATTTATCACCAAGAATAAGGAGTTGCGTGCGGCGGTTATGAAGTTCTGTCAGGCACGTCTTTCGCCACCGTTGCTTGGTCAGATTGCAGCTGAGGCCTCGATTGATGCGCCTCGCGAGTATGCAATACACACCTACGAGGAGTATATCGAGCGTCGTAACTGCTTGGTCGATGAGTTGAATAAGATTGATGGAGTCTTCTCGCCAATCCCTATGGGTGCGTTCTATACTGTGGCACGTTTGCCCATCGACGATAGCGACAAGTTCTGCGCGTGGTGTCTCTCGGAGTTTGAGTACGAGGGTGAGACTGTTATGATGGCCCCTGCATCGGGCTTCTACACCGATCCGCAGAAGGGCTGCAACGAGGTGCGTATCGCCTATGTTCTCAAGAAGGAGGATCTGCGCCGAGCCCTCTTTATTTTGGGTAAGGCTCTCGAAGCCTACCCGGGCCGTGTGGAGTAAAATTGCCTAACAAGGCTCTTTTGGCGTCTGGCCCCTACTCGAAATCCTCATTTGCGCCCAGCAAACTGCGGTTTCTCGGTCGGTGACCAGCCTCAAAATAGTTCTTGTTATACAATTTTAATATAATAAGGTATAAAAATACAAGTAGCCTGTCCTATAAATCGGGACAGGCTTTTTGTTTTACCCGTAAAGAGTTTGTTTTTCCGTCGAAAAGTCGTAAATTTGTATAATATCGTGTCGGGACGTAATATATCGTCGCAGCCCGACGTTCTTTGGCTGAACCTTAAAACTCTTTATATATGGAAAAGTATATCCTTTCGCTCGATCAGGGAACGAGTAGTTCGCGAGCGATTGTCTTCGATCACAAGGGCCAGATCCGTTCTATGGCGCAGCGTGAGTTCACCCAGATCTTTCCCCGCTCGGGTTGGGTGGAACATAATCCCCACGAGATTTGGTCGTCACAGGCATCGGTCATTGCCGAGGCTATAACCTCGATCGGTATCGACGGTTCGAATATCGCAGGTATCGGTATCACCAACCAGCGCGAGACCACCATCGTGTGGGACAGCGAGACCGAGGAGCCTATCTATAACGCCATCGTTTGGCAGGATCGCCGTACATCTGAGTATTGTGACCAGCTCAAGGCCGAGGGCAAGACCGAGTTCATCCGCGAGCGTACGGGCCTCATTATCGACGCCTACTTCAGCGCTACGAAGGTGAAGTGGATCTTGGATAACGTCCCCGGTGCGAGGGAGCGAGCTCAGAAGGGTAAGCTGATGTTCGGTACGGTCGATACTTGGCTCATCTGGCGCCTTACGCGCGGTGAGGTACACGTTACCGATGTAAGTAACGCCTCGCGCACGATGCTCTTCAATATCCATACCCTGAAGTGGGATGAGGAGTTGCTTGCACTGTTTGATATCCCCCTCTCGATGATGCCCGAGGTGCGCTCGTCGAGCGAGGTATATGGCCATACGAAGACCACGATCTTTGCCCACCGTGTACCCATCGCAGGTATTGCTGGCGATCAGCAGGCGGCGCTCTTTGGCCAGATGTGCGTTGAGCCGGGTGCGGTGAAGAACACCTACGGCACGGGTTGCTTCCTTCTGATGAATAGCGGCGAGAAGCCCATCGACTCGAAAAATAATCTGCTCACCACCATCGCGTGGAAGATTGGCGATAAGGTTAATTACGCCCTCGAGGGTAGTATCTTCGTCGGCGGCTCGGTTGTGCAGTGGCTGCGCGACGGCTTGGGCGTGATCCGCTCTTCGGGCGAGGTTGAGGCTTTGGCGGCAAGTGTCCCCGACACGGCAGGCGTATATTTCGTCCCCGCACTGACGGGACTCGCAGCCCCCTATTGGGATCAGTATGCGCGTGGCAGCATCAGCGGCATCAGTCGCGGTACGACGGCTGCCCATATCGCCCGTGCAGCGCTGGAGGGTATCGCCTACCAGACCTACGATATTGTCGATGCTATGCAGCGCGACTCAGGCATTAAGCTCCACGAGCTGAAGGTCGATGGCGGTGCGGCACGCAACAATCTTTTGATGCAGTTCCAGTCTGATATCCTCTCTACGCGCGTTATCCGTCCCGAGGTAACGGAGACTACGGCTCTCGGAGCGGCCTATCTGGCAGGTTTGGCAGTCGGTTTCTGGGGCAGCCTTGACGAGATCAGGCAGCAGTGGCAGGCCGAGCGCGTCTTTGAGCCTATGGCCGAGGCGGAGGAGGTCGGACAGAAGATCGAGGGATGGCACGATGCCGTTCGTCGCACGTTGAAGAGCTTCTAACCTAAAACAAAAGAGATATGGAGACACCTTTTTTTACACAATGCCTATTTGAGTTTATCGGCACGCTGGTGCTGATTCTGTTGGGTGATGGCGTGGTTGCCAATAACACCCTGAAAGGTACGAAAGGAAACAACGGCGGCTGGATCGTGATTACCATCGCGTGGGGTTTTGCCGTGATGTGCGGTGTGCTGATTGCAGGTCCCTACACGGGCGCTCACCTTAGCCCTGCCGTGACGTTGGGCTTTGCCGTAGCGGGCACATTCCCCTGGGCGCACGTTGCAGGATATATCGTGGCACAGATGCTGGGTGCGTTCTGCGGTGCAACGATTGTTTACTACTATTATAAGGATCACTTCGACATCACCGACGATCCGGCCACGAAACTCGGTATCTTCTGTACCATCCCCGCTATCGAGAACAAGGGACGCAACTTCTTCTGCGAGGTTGTGGCTACGATGCTCCTGATCTTCGTGATTCTGGCCATCGGCAATCAGGAGAACACTCCTGAAGTGGGTATGGGTTCGCTGGGTAGCTTCCCCACAGCTACGCTGATTATGGTGGTTGGTATGTCGCTTGGCGGTACGACGGGTTATGCCCTGAACCCCGCGCGTGACCTTGGTCCTCGTATTGCTCACGCACTGCTTCCGATTAAGGGTAAGGGTACAAGCGGCTGGGGCTACAGCTGGGTACCTATCTTTGGTCCGTTGGTAGGTGCGGTGTTGGCTGCATTGGCCTATATGGCAGTTTATAACTTCTAATAGAATACGATTTCTCGAAAATAAAAAAGCTGTCCTCAAGGACAGCTTTTTTATTATGCCATATTTATTTAGAAATAGAATCCTACGCCGAGCTGGAAGTTATCGGCTTTGTTCTTTCCCGTCGAGAATCCCAGCACCTTGCTGCGCGAGAACGATCCATTGTAGCGGCCTGAAACCGAGAGCTTCCAGATGCGCAACTCCACGCCTGCGGCATAACCCACCGTCGGGCGCTCCAGCTTCCAATCCACATTCGAAATAGAACTTGCTGTGTCGGTCATAACGCAGAACGTCGGGCCAGCCTGCAACGAGATACAATTCAGAATGGTGTACTGCAACAGCACGGGAATATCCAGTTTATTGAGCTTAATATCGCCCGCCGCGCTCTCCGACACACCGAATTTATTGTGCGAGAAGATCACTTCGGGGTGAATTCCAAATCCGAGCCACGAGATGTCGGCCTGCACACCTGCAAACCATCCCGAATTAGAGTCGAACTCCAGATCCTTTAAGCGGTCGCTAAAGTCGTTGGCCTGATAATCCATTCCGGCCTTCACGCCGAGTCGGAATTTTGGCACTACGCCAGCCGATGCCTGCGTGTAGAGGCAGAGCATAGCGCAAAACAGTAGTAATCGTTTCATAGTCACTTATCTTTTAGGGTTAATTATCTTCCGCGTGAGCCGCTTGAGCGCGATCCCGTTGAGGCGTTGCTCGAGCTGTTGCCTCGGCTTGATGTTGAGCCCGTGCCGCGATTGGCCGCCGATGAGCCTTGTTGCTGCGGACGCACTGTCGAGCCCTGCGACTGCTGATCGTTACGGCGTGAGCCCTGGCCCGTAGCCGTAGGTCGCTGCGCGTTGTTTGCGCCACTTTGCGGACGGTTGTAGGCGGGTGGCGTCGCTTGGCCGTAGCCTCGCTGCGTATTGTTGTTGCGCGCGGGAGGTGCTGCCTGAGGCTGCTGTGTGGGTATGCGACGCGGCGCGTAGCTGTTGTTATGCTGCGGGCGGCCGCCCTTAATATCAACAATCGTAGGCTGCGTGCGCACTCCCTTGTACATCTTGTAACGCGTTCGGTGCTGACGATTGTAGTTCCACGGGTTGTGGCGGTTGATCACCACCTTGTAGTAGCGGTGCAGATCGGTCGGGAAGCCGCGTCCGGCAGGTAACACGCGTGCCGATACCCAACGGCCATAGTTGGGGTAGTAGAACAAGGCCCGCTCCACGTCGTAGTAGAAGTTGAAGTCGGGGAAGTAGTAGTACATAGCATAGTCGTAGCCAGCAGGGCCCCACGAGGGCTGGATCGAGATATTCACGAAGCTCGAACGATGCAGATTGTTGTTTGAAGTGGGGTAGTACCCAACGCTGCACGATGATAGTGCGGCGGCCAATGCCACCATAAAGAGTAATCGTTTCATAGCATTCTGCATTTATTGGTTAAACCTATGTTTGCACTTTTCTTGTCGGGCCGACAGCACAGAGATTTCTTCTTCTCCTCTCCTGTGAAAGACTACCTCTTTGCTCCCTTTGCGCCTTTCGCGCCGCCGAGCGAGTAGTTGAAGATGTTCTCCTTGTAGCTTGTGGTCTTGAACGACGAGTCGCGCTTACGCTCGAAGGCGATGTTGATCAGTCGCTCAACCAACTCGTCGAAGCCGACACCTGTAGCCTCCCATAAATAGAACGATAAAGAGCCGGGAATAGTATTTATCTCATTGACATAAATCTGCTGATCCTTCTCGTCAATCATAAAGTCGATACGCGCCACGCCGTCGCACGCCAACGCCTTGAAGGTCTCAACGGCCTTCGTGCGGATGAACTCGGTCTGATGCTCGGGCAGTCGGGCGGGAATCTCTCTCACGGTCGAGTGCATACCACGCGACTCCTTCACGCCTCCCTTCGCGCCACCTTTAGCTCCGCCTCCGAGATACTTATCCTCGTAGCTGAGAATTTCGCCACTGCGAATCGGAGCTTCGCACACCGAAGCCTCACACTCGTAGTAGTTGCCCAGCACCGAGCAGTTTATCTCCTTGAGCTGCTCCACCAGATGCTCGACGATGATGCGCTTCGAGTACGAAATGGCGTTCTCGGTAGCCTCCTTCAGCTCCTCGCGGTTGTGTACGGCCTTGATGCCGACACTCGAACC
>JAFOEH010000106.1 GCA_017380275.1 Alistipes sp. | reverse complement strand
GTAAATAACGATCCAGCTGTGAAAGGGATCTGGTGTGTACCTAAATACTCTAATCCAACAGGTATCTCTTACTCTGATGAAGTAGTTTTAAGATTTGCAAACTTAATCCTCGCCCATATATCCCATATCGCCCGTATAGAGCCAGCCGTCCTTGACGGTGTCGGCCGTAGCAGTGGGGTTCTTCCAGTAGCCGGCCATCACGTTCTCGCCCTTGATTACGATCTCGCCCTTAACGCCTACGGGCATCTCGCGGCCCTCGTCATCCATAATCTTAAGTTCCAGCGGCTGGATAACCTTACCCGACGAGCCGAAACGGTGACGACCTGCGCCGAGTGAGTTAGCTGAGATGATGGGGGTAGCCTCCGACAGACCGTAGCCCTGTAGCATAGGCATACCTACGGCGTAGAAGAAACGCTGCAGCTCCGAATCCAGAAGCGCACCTCCACCCACGAAGAACTTGATGTTGCCACCAAATCCTGCACGCACCTTCTCGAAGAGAATCTTGTCGAAGAGCGCAACAAGCGGTTTGAGCATAAAACGCCAGCCCTTGCCCTTGGTGTAGCCGTCCTGATTGTACTCGTAGGCAACCTTCAGCGCGAACTTGAACAGACGCTCTACCTTGGGGCCCTGCTTCTTGATAGAGGTCTCGATCGACTTGCGGAAGTTCTTCGCCAGAGCTGGAACTGACAACAGTACGTGGGGCTTCACCTCCTTGATGTTGATGGGGACGTTCTTCAGCGTCTCCATCGGAGTGCGGCCAACCTGCGTTGTTGCTACCGACGCTCCGCACGCAACCATAATGTAGAATCCTGCAACGTGAGCGAAGCAGTGGTCCAGCGGCAGGATGATGAACATCGTGTAGTCGGCAGGAATCGAGATGCGCGTGAGGGCCTGCTCGACGTTTGCCGTATAGTTGCGGTGTGTAAGGATTACGCCCTTGGGGTCGGCCGTAGTGCCTGATGTATAGGTGATTGTGGCGTAGTCGTCGTTCTGGATAGCCTGACCGATGGCGAGGAACTCCTTCTCGTTTGTCTTGAGATACTCCTCACCCTTAGCGGCAAGCTCCGAGAGGAAGATCTCGCCCTCCTCGAGCTTTGCGTCGCAGTCGAATACGATAACGTGCTTGATAAGTGGCAGCTGCTCGCGTATTTTGCGGAATTTGGGCAGCTGGTTGCGCGACACGAAGATTGCAACCACGTCGGCGTGGCGCAAACGGAACAGAAGGTCGTTTGCCTCCTCCAACTTAATCGAGAGTGGTACGCTGATAGCTCCGGCATAGAGCAAGCCGAGCTCCGAGAGAATCCAGTTGTTGCAACCCTCGGCGAGAATCGACACGGTCTGCTTGGGTGTGATACCCATCTGGACAAGACCGGCTCCGATATTCATCGCCTGGCGCTTACACTCCTTGTAGGTCGTTGGCTGAAACTCGCCATCGTACTTCTCCAAAAGGAATGTGCGATTGCCAAATTTCTCAACCGATTGCTCAAAAAGGTCAATGATAGTTTTTTTCATATTCTGTTTATTTTTTTGTTTTAATCCATCTTCAGTACAGCGAGGAATGCTGACTGCGGCACCTGCACCTGACCTACCTGACGCATACGCTTCTTACCTGCCTTCTGCTTTTCGAGCAGCTTACGCTTACGCGAGATATCTCCTCCGTAACACTTCGCCGTTACATCCTTACGAACGGCCTTCACGGTCTCACGGGCGATGATCTTGGCACCAATGGCGGCCTGAATAGCGATGTCGAACTGCTGGCGGGGGATAAGCTCCTTGAGCTTCTCACACATCTTGCGGCCGAAGTCGTAAGAGTGGTCGGCGTAGATGAGTGATGAGAGTGCATCGACGGGCTCGCCATTGAGCAGAATGTCCAACTTCGCCAACTTCGAGGGCTGGTAGCCTGTGCGGTGGTAGTCGAACGAAGCATAACCCTTCGAGATACTCTTGAGCTTGTCGTAGAAGTCGAACACGATCTCCGACAGTGGCATCTCAAAATTTACCTCGACACGATCCTGCGTGATGAAGTTCTGATTCTTCATCACACCGCGCTTGTCGATACAGAGCTTGATTACGGCACCGAGGAAGTCGGCCTTGGTGATAATCTGCGCATTGATATATGGCTCCTCGATTGAGGATATTTTCGTTACTTCGGGAAGGCCCGAGGGGTTGTGAACCTCCAGGGTGTCACCCGATGTTGTGGTGATGCGGTACGATACGTTCGGCACGGTGGTAATCACATCCATATCGAACTCGCGGTATAGACGCTCCTGAATGATCTCCATATGCAGCAATCCGAGGAAACCGCAACGGAATCCGAATCCGAGCGCCAGCGAAGACTCAGGCTCGAAGGTAAGCGATGCGTCGTTGAGCTGCAGTTTCTCCAGCGAAGCACGCAAATCCTCATACTGGTCGGCCTCGACGGGATAGACTCCGGCGAAGACCATCGGCTTTACATCCTCAAATCCGGCGATAGCCTCCGTACAGGGGCGTGCCATATGTGTGATGGTATCACCCACCTTTACATCCTTCGAATTCTTGATACCCGAGCAGATGTAACCTACGTCGCCCGAGCGAATCTCGCTCTTGGGGCACATCTTCAGCTTCAGTACGCCCACCTCGTCGGCATCGTAGTCGTTGCCCGTATTGAAGAACTTGACGTGGTCGCCCTTGCGGATGGTGCCGTTGAAGACACGGAAGTAGGC
>JAFOEH010000105.1 GCA_017380275.1 Alistipes sp. | reverse complement strand
TATGGCAAACTTCAAGGAAGAGATAGCGAAGGTCAAGGCCTTTGTTTTTGATGTTGATGGCGTGATGACCGATGGTGGCATTATGCCCATAGGCGACGGCTCGGACTTCATCCGCAAGTACAACGCCAAGGATGGCTATGCCATTGCTTACGCCGTTCGTCGCGGCTATAAGGTTTGCATCATCTCGGGCGGCCACGGCAACCTGCTGCGCTCGCGTATGGAGCGTCTGGGCGTGACGCGAATGTACCTGAGCTGTATGGATAAGATCAAGGCTATGCACGAGTTCTTCGCCGACTACGACATCGACCCCGCCACGACGATATATATGGGCGACGACATCCCCGATCTGGAGTGTATGGAGCTGGTCGGCATCCCTGTATGCCCGGCCGATGCCTGCTCGGAGGTTATCGAGGCGTCGCGTTACGTCTCGGAGTTTGGTGGCGGCAAGGGCGCTGTGCGCGACATCGTGGAGCAGGTCTTGCGCTCGCAGGATGAGTGGGCAAAGGATAGACAAGGTGTCCTGGGCGTAGCGTCGAGATAACGAAAGAATTCAAAATTCAAAATTCAGAATTCAAAATGAGTAGCGAAAATTTCTTCCGTCGTCAGAGGATGTTTGACTTTCTGGCGGCACACGATATAGAGTACTCCGTGTACGACCACCCCGAGGCACCCACCATCGAGATTGCGCGTCAGTATTGGCACGCCGACGGCTCGAAGCACTGCAAAAACCTCTTCTTCCGCAACCACAAGGGCAACCGCCACTACTTGGTTGTCTTCGACAGCGAGCGCACGATGGCAATCCACGATCTGGAGCAGCGCCTCCGTCAGGGTAAGCTCTCCTTCGCCTCGGAGCAGCGTATGGAGCGCTGGTTAGGGCTGCGCCCCGGCTCGGTGTCGCCCTTCGGGTTGGTCAATGATGAGGAGAATCACGTTCATCTCTTCCTCGATGCCAACCTGCGTGAGCAACCCTCGCTGAGCTTCCATCCCAACGACAACACCGCTACGGTGGTTATCTCGCAGCAGATGTTTCAGAAGTATCTGGAGGCGGTGGGAAACTCGTATGAGTACATAGAACTATACTAAAAAAGGGTGCGCACAGCACCCTTTCCTATTTCAAATATATCGTGTAGCATCTTCCCTCGACCTTCGTCAGTGCCAGTCGCACCTCGTTGCCGCTGCGCATACCCGTTCGGCGGCGCACCTCGTCAAGAGGGTGGGGGAAGTCGCGCATCGTAATATCTGTGCCCACGCCCTTCAGCTCTCGTTTCAGGGCCTTCATATCAAATGGCTCTATCCTTGCAATCTCCTCCACTCGTCCCAGCACATCGCGCGGCTCCGTTCGGGCAAAACCAAACGAGTTCTCGCTCCATACGTCGGCCACATCGTGTAGTGCGTGTCGCACCAGACGAGCCTTCTGCAACGCCACATCGGGGATGATGAGGTGGCTGTACTCCGCCGCCGCAAACTCCTCAGGCATAGGCCAATTTACTATCTCCGAGCGTTTGAACTCGACACGGCCCTTGCCCACAGCCTCGGCTGCCAGCGCGGGCTCACGGCCATCGGCATAGATCATCACCTCCTTGCACTCGCCCGCAAGCGAGAGGACCTCCACACCGCAGTGCCCGAAGAGTCGGAACGCCTCCTCCACATCGAACAACGGCGAATTCTTTATCGCCACACGGCTGCTGATGCGCTTGAGCGCGGGCCACAGATCCACTACGTTGGGCGAACAATCCTCCAGGCGTACGACACGTCGTCCCTGGTCGGTGCGACGATCGGGATCGACATAAATCCAGTCGAATTGCTCCTTGCAAGCGGCTACATACTCCTCGGCTGATGCTGTTACAACCTCCACGTTATCAATGCCTTGTCGTCGGAGATTCTCCCTCACGACCTCGGCCAGCACCTCGTCGCGCTCGATGGCCACGACACTCTCAAATCGCTCGGCCATAGCCGTTGAGTCGATCCCCAGACCGCACGTTAAGTCGAGCAGTCGCCCACCACTGAGTCGCTTTGCCGCCGCCGTCTGCTCGCTCGAAGCCTGCTCGAAGGCGCGTTGCGGAAGGATGCAGCGAGCCTCGTACATACGCCTGAGCTTCTGTCGGGCACGTTGCAGATACTTCACCTGCGTAGCCACCTCGCGGGCGTGGGGGATACGACTATCGAGTGCCACCCGTAGCGGGTCGCGTTCGATGTTCTCCTCGATGGCCTGCCTCACCTCCTGAAGTCGCAGTATGTCGAGCTCCTCGCCACTCATTACTTCATAAATACGAAATAGACGGCCAGTACCAGGCATCCGAATGCCGCCAGATGGTTCCAGTGGAGAGCCTCGCCTCGGAAGAATACGGTGGTGAATACGGTGAAGATGATGAGCGTGATAACCTCCTGCATCACTTTGAGCTGCATCAGCGTGAAGGGGCCTCCGTTGTCGATAAAACCGATTCGGTTGGCGGGAATCTGGCACGAGTACTCGGCCAGCGCGATGCCCCACGAGAAGATGATTACGAGCCACAGAGGCCACGATGAGATTAGCTTCATCTGCTGCAACTTCAGGTGGCCGTACCACGCGAAGGTCATAAAGACGTTTGATACCACCAGCAGCAG
The DNA here is from genome assembly GCA_017380275.1 of Alistipes sp. The sequence goes on along the minus strand of JAFOEH010000105.1, from coordinate 5,711 downwards.
GATGGTGTATAGTGCTTTCATTTGTGTAAAGTGTTTCTTTCGGGCGGCAAATTTAATATTTTTTTTCTATTGCCCACGCCGTGAGGGTGATAAATGCAAAAAGAATATACGCCCCAGCACACACCCAGCCCTCGGCCTGCCACTCGAAGCTCATCACCTCGGCCCGAGCACACCACGCCGCGATGTTGTTCATCGTGCCGATCAGACTCCCGATCACTTCGCTCGCCACGCCCTGCAACACCCCGATGGGGAGTAACACCCACACAACGACCGAACCTACGGCTGCAGCCGTCAGCGCAACCATCAGTGGTCCTGCCACCACGCCCCAGAACGAAAACCTCCCAAAGAGATATGCCACCATCGGCGCTGTGGCGACCGATGCCACAAGGCTCACCACAAATGCCGAGCGCAGCCACTCTGCGCCCCACCACGCCGCCTGCCGCAACAATCCGTTGTTGGGGCGCTGAAGGCGTGTGCAGAGCGGTACGGCCCACTCGATGATGGCCGCAACGGAGAGAAAAGAGAGCAGAAATCCCGCATCGTAGATCATCCTCGCATCCCAGCTGAGCATCACAACGGCCGTGAAACATAGCGTGTTGGCCGATATGGAGCGCGACGAGAGCTGGATTGCGGCCTGCATCACCGTGAACATCACTGCGGCTCTTGTGGCCGATGGCGTGAAACCCGCCACCGAGGCGTAGAGCCATATCGCGCAAATCACCACGGCGCTCCTGAGCAGATGCCCCCTGCTGAGCAGCGGCAACCACCACAGCAACAGATTTATTACCACGCAGACGAAGCCGACGTGCAGGCCCGATACGGCCAGCAGGTGGGCCGCTCCGGCGGCGGTGTAATTCTCTCTTATCGCGGGTGTTATCTCGCTGCGCTGACCTATCGCCATAGCCTTTGCCACACGCTGCGCATCATCCGATAGCCGCAGCCGCTCGATATGCTCATCGGCCACCGAGCGCAGACGGTGTGCGAGGGTGGGCGAGGAGTTCTGATGCTGTGTGATGTTGTAGGGATGCAGCGCGATCTGCCCCGCAAAACCACGACGTGACATATATCGCCCGTAATCCTGCTCGTCATCGAAAGTACCAAGCAGTGCTGTGCTGACCACCCGATTACCCGCCACGAGTCCCACCATCGAGTCGGCAACAAAACGTATCGGAACTCTTGTCCGCCTTGTGCCCTGCTCGCTCTGATGGGCTACGACGTGGGCCGTGCCCATTATACGGTCGCCGCGACGGGCGGTAATGTCATCTATCACAACCTCAATCTGTTCGTACGGCTCAATTTGCTCGCCGAGGCTGCGCAGCGTTGTGGCCATCATTCCTGCCGTCAGCACCATACCCACAACGTAGAGGCTCTCGGCGCGGCTCGACCGAAAGATGTAAGCCCCCACAGCGCAAACAACAAAGCCGATCGCCACACCCCACACAGGCAGGGCGTAGCCATCGGCCAAAAGAATGCCCACGACAAGCGGCACCAACGCTTTGAGCATCGGTCGGCGTTCGAGGTGGCGGAGTATGTTTTCCTTGCTGAAGGTTATCATCGCTACGGTGTTCTGTTTAGGTCGGTTTTGCGTCTATAAAGATAAACAAAATTTTAGAATCCCGTAAGCGTGAACCCCTCCTCGACCTCTGTTTTTCGTGCTATGCAGCCATTCTCCACACGCGACATCGCCGACACGATGGGGATCATCACCCGACGCGAGCGGGTGTCGATCTGCTCGTCGGGTAACATCCCCGTCAGATCGCACACCGTCTCGATGTAGAGTGCCGTATGGTTTTCGGTGGGCGGAGCGTAGCGCGAAATCATCTCGCGGATGCTCCTCAGACCATACCTTACGCGATAGGTGTCCAGCAGGATAAACATCGCGCGATAGCCCATTGCCATCGACTCAAACTGCTTGAAATCTGGATCTTGCGACGGGTGCTTCTCGCCACGATAGCGCACCCTCGAGCGGCGTATGTTGCCCGGGTTGCAGTTTCTAATTCCTCGACTCATCTCTCCTCCTCTCTATGTTTTCGGCGGCTGATGGCTATGCGGAGTCGGCTTCGTTGCAAGCCTCGTCCCGTCCGAAGGTCGCCCTCGGTGTAGTGTTGCACCGCCCAGCTCCCCGTCGTCGAGAGTGCCGAACGAAACCGCTCCACCAGCCACCCCACCACGTTACGAAATCTTCTGTACAAAGCCTCCATCGATCGAGCAACGCTTTAGAATGTTCTCTGCCGAGCGGTATTCGGGTATCTCGGCCGCCTGCTGCTCCAGCTGTCGCGAGAGTCGCTTCAGCGCCGTGCGAGCTCTCTTCAGCAAGGCCTGCATCAGCTCCTCCCGAGCCTTTTCGTCGGCCGCCTTGCGGTGCGAACCCGTGGGGACGGTCAGCCCCAGCTGCGAGGTCGCGGCGTTCAGGCGCGGCTGCACGATGTAGCGCGTGAAGAGTGCGATGGCGGGCTTTAGGTACTCCTCGTTAAGCTCCGAGTACTTGCCCTTGCCGATGGCCTGCAACAGCTCCTCGCCCACAACGGGCCTTACCCAGCGCTCCGTCGCCGCATCAATATCGAGTGGCGAGATGGCCTCCGCGGCTACATACTCGCCATCGCCGAAGGCCAACGCGATGACCTCCGACGGGGTTATAATCTCTGCCATAGCTATCAGTTGATTTTGGTTACGTTGTACTTCGTGATCTCCGACAGATACATCTGCTGGCGCTCATCCTCCTCGTCATACTCCAATCCGTCGGCCTTGCGTGCCTCCCACACCTTCATATAGATTGGCTTCGAGCGCGTGGGCGGACGATTGACAATCTCGAGCGATGATGCATCCACCGCCAGAATCTCTCGTACGCACTGCTTGATGGGTGCGAGCAGCTCCTCCTGCTCGGCCAGAATCACCGTGTTGAGTGCCACCTCATACTCGTGCAGGATGCGCTCGGCGCTGAAGCCTGCCGAGTAGTCCAAGCCGCTGAGCGAGCGAAACCACGAGTGGGCGATGACGATGTCGCTCGTCGCCTGGTCGTGCAGCTTGCTCCAATCGCCCTCGTTGTTCGAGCCGACGGGTATGAAGCGCGAGTTGTCCTGCTCGCCCGCTTCGCGGATGACGAACATCACCTGTCCGGGGTTACCCGCAAAGTGACGCTCGGCCTGACGCACAATCTCGTCGGCCTCCTGCTCAGAGTCCGTCGCTGCGTCGAGCATCATAATGCCCGAGAGCTGGAACGAGTTGTCCAGACGCGAGATGTTCCAGCAGTCGGTCTTGTAGGCGATGGCCGAGACGCCCATTCCCGCGATGTACTTCGGCACGCCGTAGTGCGAGAACATCGGCTCATACTCCTTGTAATGTACCACCGAGCGCAGCGAGCCGTCGGCCTGCTTCTCAAATCGGGGGTAGAGCGGCAGCGTCGAGGCCTCATCATCGTGGAACGATTGCCAGTTGTGGTGCAGTATGACGTGCTCATTGTCACGCGCAAGGCGGCAGCGCGAGGCATCCTGATGGTAGAGCGAGAGGAACGAGTGCTCCTGGTCGGTCACCACCTCCAAAAAGGCATTTCCCATCAGTGCCTTGTCGAAGGCCAGGCGGCAGACCACCTCGCGCAACGAATCGCCCGCGCCGTTGGCTCGGCCAACGAGCTGTCGTAGGAGTGGCTCCTCGTCGTTGAACGAGAAACCCTTGCCGGCGATGTAGTCGGCCTTGTCGTTGATGATTCGGCGGTGGGTGGTCGAGCGGCGCGACATCAGCGAGAGGGCGTAGGGCATCATATTGTCGTCGCCCCAGCGCCAGTAGCGGTCGCTCTGCACCGATTCGGCCGATATGGCAAAGAGCGACGATGGACGCTTGTTCTGAACGGCCACCACGCTCCGTGTTTTCTTCTTTCCCATAGTCTAATGTTTTGATTTTTACTATCGTAGTGCCGATTGAGTGTCGAGCGATCGCAGCACAAGCTGCACCCTGGGCGAGTCGTTCGGGCTCTTGCCCGAGAGGAACTTGAGCGACTGAAGTCGCAATGCCTGCTCGAAGCCGAATCGCTCCGAGTGCCCCAGCACGATCTGCTCCCCCGTGGAGAGCGTCACGCGTGCCGCCACGCCCTCCGAAGCGAGGCGTGCGAGCCACTGCTCGTCAAACCACTCGTGGGCCTGATTGCGATCCGAGCAGAGGGTGAGCGTGTGTTGCACGCTCACGGGCAAACCCTCGGCCGAGTGCAGCTCCTCGTATGAGGAGCCGTCGTCCATAAGGCTCACCTCTACCCCTGCTCCCGACACCATATCCTCGGCCGAGCTCAAGCCTTCGAGCGCGAAGAGTTCGGCTCGAAGCAGGCCTCCTACGGGCTTATATGCAAGATTCTCGGTCATAGGCTATCGGTTTTACTCGGCATCGATCATCGTACAAACCAGCTCATCGTCCAGGATGTCGCAGCCGATTGCGAATACGGCACGCTGGCGATTCTCCATCTCGTCGGGGTTGTACCACATACGGATCTCCGAGCCGGGGCTATCGGCCGTATTTACGGCCATCACCAGGTTGCGGCGGTCGGTGAAGATGATGAAATCCTCCGAGAGGTCAGAGTCGCCGATGGCGGGGTTGAGGTTCACCTCGATGATGGGGAAGCCTCGGAACATCAACTGCTTGCGGCCGTTCTGGTAGTCCTGGTATGCAGCCGAGCCGAAGGTCGAATCCAGATGGCTCTGGTAGAGCGAGTAGATCTTGGGCGATACGAAGAATGCCACCTGACCGTCGTTAAACAGACCCTTGAGTCGGGGGCTGGCGTTGTCGATCAGCTTGGCCAGCACCTCCGAGATCTCGTAGTTGTCGATCTGTGTCGAGAGGTTGGTCGCTGCATACTGGAACTTGCTCTGAGCCGAGCGCTCGTTCACGATCTTGAGCAGACCGTCGAAGCTGGTGTAACCCGTTGAGAGTGTGCCGCCCTTGTCGCCGAGCCAGAGGTTCATACGGATCGACTCGGCAATGGCTCTGCGGAAGAGCTCGGTCTCGGCCGCCTCGAGCTCCGTACCCGAGAGATCCTCCATATTGATGTCGGCACGCGAGGTGATAAGCTCGAAGATTGTCGAGAAGTAGTCGCTCGCCGAGAATGCGTTCTCGGCCTTGACACGGAACATCGGGATGGTCTTCTGCAGGTGCGAGGTCTTCTCGCTGCCGGTCCAGCCTGTCGATTCGTCGTAGGGGGTGAGCACGTTCGAGCTGCGATCCCACACCTGCACCACGGTGGGCATAGGCATATTGTAGAGGATGCGGATTCCGAGCGACTCGGCCGAGGGGCCTGTCAAAAGGGGGCGGAAGAAGATGTTGTCCAGATCGTGGCCTGTGTAGTTCTTGGGATTTACGATAATACTTGACATAATTAAAACGGTTTTTTTGTTGGTTTAAGTTTCTGTTTTTTGGTTGGTTTTTAATACTTTCCGAATGCTCGCGCATCGTCGGCGTAGGCGCGCGAATTGGCACTTCCCGTGGGTTGGTTCATCGAAGGGTCCTCCGTCGGCTTCACCTCGGTTGCCGCATATCGGCGCTGACCCTCGTCGAAGGCTATTGCCGAGCGCGTGGGTGTGGCAAGCGTAGCCTTCGGCAGAGCCTCCTCCGAAGGATTGGGAACTGAGTCGGGAGCTGTGTCGGGTGCATCGGGTGCCTCCTGCTCGGGATCGAGCGTGGGCTTGTTCTCCGCAGCCTCCTTCTCAGCCTCCTTTGCGGCCTCCTTTTCG
>JAFOEH010000104.1 GCA_017380275.1 Alistipes sp. | reverse complement strand
TGAAACTCAAGAAGAACCTTTTTATGCAGGGCGCGAGTGGGTATTTGTTGCCATTGTACACGGCGTGGTGGTCGATTTCTCGGTGCCGTTTTGGGTGTCGTTGTTCTGCGCATTGTAATAGAGGAATTTTTTGTAAATTTGTAATCAAACGGAATTTGATATATGGCAAGAGTAGTTGTAGGATTGTCGGGAGGCGTGGACTCATCGGTGGCGGCATATCTGCTGAAGGAGCAGGGGCACGAGGTGATAGGCCTCTTTATGCGTAATTGGCACGATACGACGGGTACGCTCGAGGGCGATTGCCCGTGGTATGACGACCAGGTTTTTGCCGAGCTGGTGGCCAAGCGATTGGATATCCCGTTCCGATTTGTGGATCTCTCGGAGCAGTATAAGCAGCGCGTGGTGGATTATATGTTTTCCGAGTACGAGCAGGGCCGCACGCCCAACCCCGATGTGCTGTGCAACCGCGAGATCAAGTTCGATGTATTCCTCAAAGAGGCGCTCAAGATGGGTGCCGACTTCGTGGCAACGGGCCACTACTGCCAAAAGGCAGAGGAGCAGATCGATGGCCGCACTGTGTATCGCCTGCTGGCGGGAGCGGATAAGAATAAGGATCAGAGTTATTTCCTCTGCCAGCTCACGCAGGAGCAGCTGCGTTATGCGCTCTTCCCGATAGGCCATCTGCTCAAGCCCGAGGTGCGCGAGATAGCGGCCCAGCAGAAGCTCGCTACGGCCAAGCGCAAGGATTCGCAGGGAATATGTTTCGTCGGCAAGGTCGATCTGCCCGTGTTTCTGCAGCAGCAGATTGCGGCCCGCGATGGAAATGTACACGAGATTCTCCCTTCGTGGCGAGGCTACGGCCGCGAGGTGGCGGAGGATGATTTGCAGTCATTGGCCGAGCCATATAGATATACGGTGCGTGACGGCAAGAAGGTGGGTGTGCATAAGGGTGCGCACTTCTACACCATCGGACAGCGTAAGGGCCTCGGTATTGGTGGCAGGAAGGAGTCGCTCTTTATTATCTCGACGGACGTAAAGGAGAATGTGATATATGTGGGCGAGGGCGATTCGCATCCGGGCCTATATCGACGGGCGTTACATATCAAAGCCGACGAGGTACATTGGGTAGAGCCATCGGATCGTATGGCTGTGGGCGAGAGGCGTCGCTACGATGTCAGGATACGCTACCGCCAGCCGTTGCAGGGGGCACAGCTTGTGGCTGTTGAAGATGGGTTGTACGTCCTCTTCGATGAGCCGCAGCGAGGCATTGCCGCAGGGCAGTTTGCGGCGTGGTACGATGGCGAGGTGTTGGTCGGCTCGGGAGTAATTGATAAGTAGTATGAAAGTTTGGCTGATGACTATAATCCTCGCGTTGGGGTGTGTGGTGCAGATTTCGGCACAAAGTGTGATAGGGGTGGCGTTTTACGATGTGGATGCAATGTATGACACCATCCCTTCTTCATCGTATGACGACCGTGATTACACCCCGCAGGGCCGACGCGCCTGGGGCGAGGAGCGCTATCGTCGCAAGGTGGAACATACGGCTGCGGTGATTGACTCGATGGGGATGGATGTTGTGGCGTTATATGGCGTAGAGAATGAACAGGTGGTGCGCGACATTGCTATGGCCTGCAAGAGCGATTACGCCTATCTGCATCGTGAGCAAAACGGCAGCAGTGGCCTGGACTTTGCATTGCTCTACTTTGCCGACCGCTTCATCCCCGAGGAGGTTACTTCGTGGCGCGGGTTGCTATGCGTCGAGGGTAGCGCCCGAGGTCGGGCACTCGCGGTGGTTGCGGCTTATCGCTCGACTGCGATTGGGGTACTCGTACGGGAGCGGCAGCTGCTGGAGAGGGGTGATGTGGTTTTGGTCGGAAGAATGACGAATGTGGAGCGTTATGGCGTAAAAGATTACTCGAAGCAGGGAGAGCGCCAGGGCGAAGGAAACGTGGTCGGTGGCGATAGGTGGATAATGCGTGATAGGGTGGCAAGTAGTGCCGCAGATGTTGTGCGTAGTGGAGTCTATATCAAGCCGTGGCTGCTGGATGAGGCTGGCCGACCGAGGCCGACGTTTGATAGTAAAAAATATTACGGAGGTTACTCTTCGGCTCTGCCTGTGTTTATATATTTGGGCAAAATGTTTGTTTATTAACAAAAAAGTTATATATTTGTAAGATAAACAGAAAAAAATAGGTAAAAATGTCGAATTATTAAATAAAAATTTGAGCTTATGAATAGTGTAAAACGCGTATACACCTTCGGTAACAAAGAGGCTGAGGGCAATGGTAAGATGAGAGAGTTGCTCGGTGGTAAGGGCGCTAACCTGGCCGAGATGAACCTTATCGGTATTCCCGTACCCCCGGGATTTACCATCACTACCGAGGTGTGCGCAGAGTATTATAGTAAGGGTAAGGATGCCGTAATCGAGATTTTGCGCCCCGAGGTGGAGCGTGCGATGAAGAATATCGAGCGTCTGACGGGTATGCAGTTCGGCGATAAGGAGAAGCCGCTGCTGGTGTCGGTTCGTTCGGGTGCGCGTGCTTCGATGCCCGGTATGATGGATACGATTCTTAACCTGGGTATGAACGACGAGGCTGTGGAGGCTGTGTCGAAGCGTACTGGCAATCCCCGTTTTGCGTGGGATTCGTATCGCCGCTTCGTGCAGATGTATGGCGACGTGGTGCTGGGTATGAAGCCCGTGTCGAAGCAGGATCAGGATCCTTTCGAGGTTTTGATCGACGAGCAGAAGGAGAAGCGTGGCGTAGAGCAGGATACCGACCTCACGGTTGAGGATCTCAAGGAGCTGGTTGCAGCGTTCAAGGCTGCCGTGAAGGAGCAGACGGGTAAGGATTTTCCGACCTGTCCGTGGGAGCAGCTCTGGGGTGCTGTGTGTGCGGTGTTCGGTTCGTGGATGAACGATCGCGCTATTCTGTATCGTAAGCTGAACAACATCCCCGAGGAGTGGGGTACGGCCGTATCGGTACAGGCTATGGTGTTTGGTAATATGGGCGAGAACTCGGCTACGGGTGTGGCATTCTCGCGCGATGCCGCTACGGGCGAGAATATCTTCAATGGTGAATACCTTGTAAATGCTCAGGGTGAGGATGTTGTGGCTGGTATTCGTACCCCGCAGCAGATTACCATCGAGGGTTCACGTCGCTGGGCTAAGGCACAGAACATCTCGGAGGAGGATCGCGCCCAGAAGTACCCCTCGCTTGAGGAGGTTATGCCCGCGGTATATGCCGAGCTGAATGATATACAGCACCACTTGGAGCAGTATTTCACCGATATGCAGGATATCGAGTTCACGATTCAGGATGGTAAGCTGTGGATGTTGCAGTGCCGTAACGGAAAGCGTACGGGCGCGGCAATGGTGAAGATTGCAATGGATATGCTGCGCGAGGGTCTGATCGACGAGAAGACCGCCGTGCTGCGTTGTGAGCCTGCGAAGCTCGATGAGCTGCTTCACCCCGTATTCGATAAGCGTGCAATCAAGAGCGCAAAGGTGCTGGTGAAGGGTTTGCCTGCATCGCCGGGTGCGGCTACGGGTCCCGTAGTATTCTTTGCCGAGGATGCCGAGAAGGTGTTGGCTGAGACGGGCCAGAAGGCTATCCTGGTGCGTATCGAGACCTCGCCCGAGGATTTGAAGGGTATGCTGGATGCAGCGGGTATTCTGACAGCTCGCGGTGGTATGACATCACACGCAGCCGTTGTTGCGCGTGGTATGGGTAAGTGCTGCGTGTCGGGTGCCGGTGAGCTCGCTATCGACTATAAGGCTCGCACCATCAAGGTGAATGGATATGAGATCAAGGAGGGCGATTGGATCTCGCTCAATGGCTCGACAGGTGAGGTTTATCTGGGTCAGGTGGCTACCGAGGATGCCGACCTTAGTGGTGACTTCGGTCAGCTGATGGAGTTGGCAGGTAAGTACGCTACGATGAAGGTACGCGCCAATGCCGACACTCCGCGCGATGCCGAGCAGGCATTTGCCTTCGGTGCGGAGGGTATCGGATTGTGCCGTACGGAGCATATGTTCTTCGAGGGCGACCGTATCAAGGCCGTGCGCGAGATGATTCTGGCCGACGATGAGGCTGGCCGTCGCGTGGCGCTGGCGAAGCTCTTGCCGATGCAGCGTGGTGACTTTGAGGGCCTGTTCAAGGCGATGAAGGGTTATCCCGTGATCATCCGTCTGCTGGATCCCCCTTTGCACGAGTTTGCTCCCCACACTGAGAAGGAGCAGCGCGAGCTGGCTGAGGAGCTGGGCGTACCGTTTGAGAAGATTGCGGCTAAGGTTGAGTACTTGGGCGAGGTGAACCCGATGCTTGGTCACCGTGGTTGCCGTCTGGGTAACACCTATCCTGAGATTACCGAGATGCAGGCTCGCGCAATCCTCGAGGCTGCGATGAATGTCGAGGCTGCAGGAACCCCCGTGAAGGTTGAGATTATGGTGCCGCTGGTGGGTAACCACAAGGAGTTGCGCTACCAGAAGAATATCATCGATAGCGTGGCCGAGCAG
>JAFOEH010000103.1 GCA_017380275.1 Alistipes sp. | reverse complement strand
GGTATATTCCTGGCCGAGGCTCTCTCGGTGATGGTGCAGGTGGGATGGTTCAAATATACAAAACGTAAGTATGGCGAGGGCCGTCGCGTGCTGCTGATGTCGCCCCTGCATCACCACTACCAGAAGAAGGGCCTGTTCGAGACCAAGATCGTGATGCGATTCTTCATCGTCTCGATTCTGCTCTGCGCCCTGACGCTCGTAACACTCAAGATTCGTTAATATGAAAAAGATAGTCATTTTAGGCGGTGGAATCAGCGGTTATGGCTCTGCCGTATTGGCCAAGAAGAAGGGGTATGATGTATTCCTCTCGGACGCAGGACGCGTGGCCGAAAAGTATGCCTCGGTGCTCGACGAGTGGGGCGTGGAGTGGGAGCAGGGCTCGCACTCGATGGAGCGCATCCTCGCAGCCGACCTTGTAGTCAAGTCGCCCGGCATCCCCGAGAAGGCCGAGGTTGTGAAGGCCCTGCGCGAGAAGGGCACACCCATCATCTCGGAGATGGAGTTCGCCTCGAAGTATATGGGCCGCTCGCGCACCATCTGCATCACGGGCTCGAACGGCAAGACCACCACAACGTCGCTCATCTACAAGATCCTCAGCGATGCGGGCTTCAACGTGGCCCTCGGTGGCAACATAGGCGAGAGCTTCGCCTATCAGGTGGCTACGGCCGAGTATGATTGGTATGTGCTGGAGCTCAGCTCGTTCCAGCTGGACGGGATGTACGACTTCCGCGCCGATGTGGCCGTTTTGATGAACATCACGCCCGACCACCTCGACCGCTACGACTACTCGTTCGAGAAGTATGCCGCCTCGAAGATGCGCATCACTCAGAACCAGCACTCGCTCAACTACTTCGTCTATTCAGCCGACGACGAGGCTATCGCCCAGCAGATTGCCCTCCACCCCGAGATGCGTCAGCGTCAGCTCCCCTTCGCGGCAAAGACGGCTATCGCAAGCGCGGCGGGAGATGGCTTCTATACCGAGAATGAATTTACTGTCCGCGTGGGAGATCGGGAGCTTACGATCGACTGCACGCGAATGAAAATCAAGGGCCTCCACAACGCCTACAACGCTATGGCGGCGGCTTTGGCAGCTATGGCCGCAGGGGTTGAGCCTGCGCAGGTGGAGCGTTCGATTTACGACTTTACGCCCGTTGAGCATCGTCTGGAGCCTGCGGGCGAAAAGGATGGCGTGGAGTGGATCAACGACTCGAAGGCGACAAATGTCGATTCGGTGTGGTACGCCCTGCAGAGTATGACGCGCCCGACGGTGTGGATCGCCGGCGGCACGGACAAGGGCAATGACTACGAGCCGCTGAAGGCATTTGCCCGCGAGAAGGTGAAGGCGCTTGTGTGTATGGGCCTTGACAACGAGAAGCTGGTGCGCGAATTCACGGGCGTTGTGCCTGAGGTTGTGAGCTGCTCATCTTTAGACGAGGCTATGCGAGAGGCTCGCAAGCGTGCCTCGGCAGGCGATACGGTGCTGCTCTCGCCCGCCTGTGCGAGCTTCGACCTGTTCAAGAACTACGAGCAGCGAGGCAAGCTGTTCAAGCAGTGGGTTGAGGAGAATGTAATTCAAAATTCATAATTCAAAATTCAAAATTGAGTTGTACGCTAATAGGGAGCAATGGTAGATTATAGCAAATATGTGCGTCGTGAGGGTGTGCAGCCCGAGGCCACAGAGCCTAACGCCGAGCCCAACACGGAGCAGTCGTCGGAGCCGATGGAGCAGCCGCGCGATGGGGGACTCATCGATGTGGTGAAGCGTCTGTTCGGTGGCGATCGGGTGTTGTGGATCATCATCATTGCGCTGATGATCGTCTCGGTGCTGGTGGTCTACTCTTCGACCGCCAAGATGGCCTATATGCCCTCGTCGGTAACTTCGCCCGCCGAGTTCCTGCGCACGCAGCTATCGCTGCTGGCCCTCTGCGTTGTGGGAATCTTCATCACCCACCGCATCAACAGCAACTTCTACCGCCGCTGGACCTACCTCTTCTTCTGGCTCTCGATACTGCTCACCGCCGCGACCTACGCCGTCGGCAACGCCTCGATAAACGGCGCTGCACGATGGATCAACATCGCGGGTTTCCAGTTC
>JAFOEH010000102.1 GCA_017380275.1 Alistipes sp. | reverse complement strand
GAAGACGTCTTATTAGTAGCTCGCTTACTAAACATAAGATCGTACTGACTACCAACCTCAGGCACTGTGAAATTTGTGATTTCTAAGCCCTCTGCTCCATAAGTTCTGGCATCAGCCGCATTCTCCAAATCGGCAGGAGATGAGGCAGCAAATGACATTTTTCCTGCTGGCCAATAATGATCTTGGGTCGCATCAGCCCAGCCATCCAAATCTGGATCATAGGTAACGGTTCTGTCATTTAAGGCGTGCGGGGTAGCAGCATCCCAACCAGCAAAATCGCCTTCGTGCTCAACTGCATAAACTATAAAGTCCTCGCTCTTGGGATATGTGTGAATTGTACTACCTGATTTGATTTCGCCAATCTCTCCGTGATAGTTTGCTCGGGTGTTGTTGTCGTACATCACGGGCGAGTCGAACGCAATCTTGACCTTCTCGTTTTGAGCGGGAACGTCATACTCCTTGTCTGTTACACAGCTTGCCAATGCAACACCGGCCAAAGCTGCCAAGAAAAGTCTTGTTTTCATAAAATAATTTTTAATGAGGTTTGTAAATTTGTGATTATTGTAGTTATTGAACTTGTAAGTGTTATATTAAATCTGTATATCACCATGGACATCCTCCCAATTCTCCACGCCGGGCGACATACCTCCCGACGCACCGCCCTCGGGGGGAGTAATGACAATCTCTCGGTCGATGATGATCCAGCGATTGTCGCGCACCATCGGGGTGTCGAACATCGGGGTTATATCAATCTGCTCGACCTGCGAGGTTCCGTCGCTTCGCACAAACTCTAAATTGAGCGTATAGACTGACGGCACGTCGGGCAGCTTGCCGAAGGTGTTGAACGTGGCATAGAGCGTTGCCGAAGTCGTGTTGTCACGGGTGCGCTCCTTGTTGGTATACTTCATCGCAAAGAAGATCTGCGCAGGGTTGGCCGAGTCGATCATATCGTGGCCGTGAAGGAGCGACGACTCCGCCATACCGCCCAACATCGAGACCGCCGTGCGAATCCACTCGAAGCCCTGCACCTTGACCTGCAGGTAGTAACTCTTAACCATCGAGTGAGCCGTGAAGTAGTCGCCATCGGCCGTAAGGAGCGTGTCCAACTCGGGGCGATCGTCGATCACGATAGGCTGCGCAATGCTGTGGAAGAGATGCTCGGGGGCATTGAGGATGTTACTCTGATCGACTTCGTTACGCGACGAAGGGATATACTGCAAGTAGTGCTCGCTGATGGGGTTGGTGTAGGCCTCCATCTGATAGAAGCTATCCTCGTTACGCACCATCGTCTCAGCCGATCCAAACGAGTAGGTCAGCAGATTGTACTCACCGGCGGGAATGCCGATATATCCGTCGAAATAGTGGCCACGCTCGTCGCTACCCTGGTTCTGCAGGTAACGTTCGGCCACGAGTTTGTCGGTCGCGGGATCAAACACAGCCACACGCAAAACCTTAGGGCGCGTGTATTCGGGATGCTCGAGTGCAGGATCGTAGAAGTCGCAAGTGACGTTCTTAATCTGTTCGTCGAGATAGATGCGGATGTAGTGAGCGTTGTTAGGATCACTCAATGGACGATGCTCACACGAGGTATTGAGCAGCACGCATATGGCGGCAAGGAGGGTTAACAACAGATGTTTCATCTCTTACCTCCTTTCTTGTCTTTGGCAGTGATGGGGATAACCAACGACACCTGGGCTTTGGTCAGGCCGAAATAGCCCCAGGTACCGATCTTATCGTAGTCGCGCCAGAGGGTCTCGTAATCTTTGCTCGGGGTGTAACCACGATAAGGGATAGATGCATAACCGGCTGAAAGCGAGAGTTCGAGATTCATTCGACGACCGATGGGCATCGAGTAACCATAGGTTAGGCCGACACTCCAGAATTCGCCCTGATAACATACAT
>JAFOEH010000101.1 GCA_017380275.1 Alistipes sp. | reverse complement strand
GCCTATCCCGTGCGCGTGGAGTGCTCGGAGGGCACGATCGAAGGCCGCTTTATTTTCGGCGCAGTGTGCAATGCCAGCCGCGTGGGCGGCACGCTCAAATTGCCTGTCACGCAGGATAATTTCAGCGACGAGAATCTCTTCCCCTCGCAGCGAGCTTTAGAGTCCGCCGACGGAGTGGAGGAGGAGCGCCGATTGTTCTACGTTGCGCTCACGCGCGCCAAGGCCGAGGCTACGCTCTCGTACTGCGATATGCGCTTTAAGTGGGGTAATATGGAGTTCTCGTCACCGAGCCGCTTCCTGCGCGAGATCGACGAGCGCTATGTCGAGTGCGACGAGGATCTCTCGGCAGGGGCGCAGCGCTCATCGAGCGACTCGGAGGGCTTTGGCGGTCGTATGGGATCATTCTCACGCGGTGGCTATGGCGGCCCGCAACCCGCAGCCCTGAAGAAGGATGAGCGCCGCGATGGCCGCACCGCTATCGAGGAGCTGCGCCGCCGTTTCGATGTGCGTTTCCAGCAGAAGCGAGCGGACGAGCCTAAGCGTCAGCCCGACCCGAAGCTCGTTACGCCCGTGCGCTCGGTGGAGGGACTTAAACGCGTGCCGACAACGCCCGTGCGCGACAGTGCCCCGATTGGCGACTGCGCATACGCCGTTGGCGATAGGGTGGAGCATCCGAAGTTCGGCGTGGGCGAGGTGCGAAGAGTCGAGGCTATGGCTACGGATCATAAGGTGGTGGTCGATTTCGGAACATACGGCGAAAAGACGCTGCTGGCTAAGTTTGCCAAGTTGAGAAAGTTGTAACGGGCGAGAGCTGCAAATTGTAGCTTTTGGCATAAAAATGTGCATTTTGCTATTGCAATGCACATTTTTTTTCGTAGATTTGTGAAGAAGAGAACCTACTAACCTAAAAAAATAGAGACCTATGAAAAGATTACTACTTTTTGCAGCGGCATTGATGCTCTCGCTGAGCCTCGGTGCACAGGAGTTGGCCAACTTTGTTGGTACGGCTAACACCGCATCTCCCGAAATCAAGGATGGTAAGATCACCTTCCGTCTCTCTGCTTCGTACGCTACTCGCGTGCAGATCACAGGTGGTTTTATGCCCACACAGAAGGTTACTTACAACGGCCGTGAGAGCGAGGTGCCCATCACTGCCGATATGACTCGCAATGCGCAGGGCGTATGGGAGTACACCATCGATATGCCCGCACCGGAGCTCTACACCTACAACTTCATCGTTGATGGCGTTGCGGTGAACGATCCGAGCAACGTAATGCAGCAGCGCGACGGTACTCGCTACTTGAGCATTCTGATCGTTCCTGGCGAGTTCACCGAGAACTACTTCGAGGCTAACCAGCGCGGTAACCTTACGAAGGTTTGGTACGACAGCCCCTCGCTGGGCCTGAACCGCCGTATGTATGTCTATACTCCCTACGGCTATGACGATCCCAAGAACGCAAAGACCAAGTATCCCGTTCTCTACCTGTTACACGGTGGTGGCGGCGACGAGGATGCGTGGAGCAATATGGGCCGCGCGTGCCAGATTATGGACAACCTCATCGAGAAGGGTTTGGCTGTTCCTATGATCGTGGTTATGCCCAACGGTAACCCCACACAGCAGGCTGCTTCGCCCTTGAAGCTCCCCGTAAAGGAGGGCCGTGCTGAGGCTAATGCCTACGTTCACTCTCTGGCGAAGGATATCGTTCCCTACGTTGAGAAGCACTTCCGCGTGAAGGCTAACAAGGCTTCGCGTGCCGTTGCAGGTTTGTCAATGGGTGGTGGTCACACCACAGCCGTTACGGGTCTCTATCCCGATATGTTCGACTACATCTGCCCGATGAGCTGCGGTATGCGCGACACTGAGGAGGCTGTAGCTGCTCTGCAGGGTATCAAGAAGGCTGGCTATAAGCTCTACTGGGTAGGTTGCGGTAACGCCGACTTCGCTTATCCCGGCACTCAGGTTATGGACGAGATGCTCACACGTCTGGATATGCCTCACACGATGTATATCAATGGCGGTGGCCACACTTGGAGTAACTGGCGTCATTATCTGAATACTTTTGGTCAGTTACTTTTCAAATAAGTTCCCTAACAAGGTGATTTCTACGTTATACTCGGTCTCGAAGTCCTCATTTACGCATAAGTAAACTGCGGCT
>JAFOEH010000100.1 GCA_017380275.1 Alistipes sp. | reverse complement strand
ATGCACCTATATTATATTGCGTGAAGTGATCCACCAGAACATCCTCGTCGGCCAGGTTACCGTAGCGGAAGGTATCCTTCATCAGCGGATAGACCACGTCGGTGTCGATGCGACCAATGTCCCACGCCGAGCGATAGGGCGTCAGGATGGGCACCAGACGGTATGAGTAGCCATCAAACTGCAGGTAGTCGAGTAGCCCAAAGTCCTGAAGGATATATACCTGCGTGAAGCAGATGGGGCGATTCCAGTCGAAGTTGGCCAATAGGTCGAGCATCATCATCTCGCTCTTGTCGATGCGCTGCTTGCGCTCCGAGATGTTGATATATACCGTATCGACCATTAGGTCGCGGTCCTCCTCCTTGACGATTCCCGAACGGATGGCATTCTCCTTATTGACGGGTATTGCTATGCGACGTGCAGGGATGTAGTCGATCAACGTACCATCCACCAGCGGCAGCTTCGTAGCCTCGTCCTCGCGTGCGATGAAATCTATCAACTCCTTGATATCTACCACGCGATCAACTCTCTCACGCACGGGCAGAGCGTCGTTGACGAAGGTGTATTTGCTGCTTGGCAGCGAGAAGGGTACGGGTGCAGCGTCGTTGGCCGCGGTCTTCATCTCGTCGATGTACCATTCGCCACCCAGGTAGCTCGAGTTCATAATACGCACGTCGGTACGCACGCCATCGACCTCCTGATTGAACCACAGCGGGAAGGTGTCGTTGTCGCCATAGTTTATCACGATGGCATTCTCGGGCAGCGATTGCAGGTAGTTCCAGCCGATGTCGCGTGCCATCTCACGGCCCGAACGGTCGTGGTCGTTCCAGTTCTGAGTAGCTAAAACCGCAGGCACGCTGAG
This sequence comes from Alistipes sp., assembly GCA_017380275.1. The sequence continues at coordinate 4,448 of JAFOEH010000100.1, read as the reverse complement.
GCTCATCACCGTAGCCGCCACAGCCGCCGCACGCAGGCGATTCTTGCCCAGTGCCACAGCGAACATATCGTATAGGGCCAACACTCCGAGTCCAATCCAGATCGAGAAGGCGTAGAACGAACCCGCATAAACATAGTCACGCTCACGCGGCTCGCCGGGGCTGGTGTTGAAATAGACCACCAGAGCCACGCCCATCATAATGAATAGCCACATCACAACGGTAAAGTTGCGCTGGTCGCGGTTGAGCTGGTAGATAAGTCCCAGTAATCCCAACAGGAAGGGCAGGAAGAAGTAGGTGTTGCGAGCAGGGTTCTCGGCCATCTCGCGCGGAAGACCACTCTGCGGGCCGAGGTAGAGCTCGTCAAGCCACTTTATACCCGAGAGCCAATTACCGTGGGCAATGGTGTTCTCGTCGGCCTGTATATCGTCCTGACGACCTACGAAGTTCCAGAGGAAGTAGCGCCAGTACATATAGTTGAGCTGGTAGGTGAAGAAGTAGTAGAGATTCTCGCCGAACGTAGGCTCCACGAAGTTCTCTCCCGTCACCGAATCATACACCGTACGGCCAAAATCCAGCACCTCGCCACGCATCACGCGTCCCTGCTCGTCGAGCAGAGGCTCGCCCGCCTCGTCTCGCAGAACATCCATCTTGGTGCGGTAGGCTGCCCACGGCTTGTATGCCGCCTCGCCCTTGGTGTGGTTCCACAGGCGGGGGAACAGATGCAGAAACTCCGAGGGGTAGGTGTAGTCGGTAAGCACCGTAGCCGACTCGTAACGCTTGGTTTCGCTGTTGTAGAAGTATTGAGTCTCCTCCACTACGTCGTCAACGGGTGTCGAGTAGTAGGGGCCGTAGAGCAGAGGACGGTTGCCATATTGGTCGCGGTTCAGTACCGACAGTAGCGCGTGAGGGTTGTTTGGGTTGTTGCTGTTCATCGGGGGATTTACCGATGCGCGGATGGTGACCGTAGCGTACGACGAGAAACCGATGAGAATCATCGTTGTCGAGAGCAGCAGCAGATTCCATCCTCGCTTGCCGGCACGATGAGTGCGGAAGATACCGTAGAAGAGTGCTGCGAAGAGCGCCAGCGCAAATACCACAATGCCCGAATTGACGGGCAGACCCAGCGTATTCACAAAGAAGAGATCGACCATCGCTCCGATGTACACGGTGTAGGGGATGATTATGCCGTTGATAAAGCCGAGGATAAGCAGCGACGCAAGAGTTGCGTAGCCCACGCCTTTCAAAGTAATCTGCTTGTAACGACGGAAGTAGTAGATGAACACCAGTGCAGGGATGGTGAGTAGGTTCAGGATGTGAATACCTATCGAGAGTCCCATCAGGTAGGCAATCAGCACAATCCAGCGCGACGAGTGCGGCTCATCGGCCTGCTCCTCCCACCTCAGCATCAGCCATACCACCAGCGCCGTAAACATTGACGACTGGGCATACACCTCGCCCTCGACAGCTGAGAACCAGAACGTGTCGGTGAAGGTGTAGGCCAGAGCTCCCACCGCACCAGCGGCCAGCGCAGCCAGCTTACCCGACTCGCTGAACTCGCCCTCGCGAGTGAGCATACGGCGTGCAAGGTGCGTTATGGACCAGAAGAGGAACAGAATGCAGAATGCACTGCATATGCAGTTCATTGCATTGACCATATGCGGAACGTAGTGTGTCGAGGGTGCGAGCATCGTCGCCAGACGCGCCAACAGCATAAAGAGCGGTGCTCCGGGCGGGTGTCCTACCTCCAGTTTGTACGACGTAGCGATAAACTCGGCGCAGTCCCACAGGCTCGACGAGGGCTCCATCGTCAGTAGATATGTAAGGGCTGCGACGGCAAATACCGACCAGCCTACAATTCTATCCCAGCGTTTGAAATTCATAATGGTGTCAATTAGAAATAATTCGCAAAGGTAATCAATAATTTTTACTCGTCAAATCGCTTACTCGGCATCGACGGGAAAGTGTACCTCGTTGATGACCTTGCCTTCTGCGATGCGGATCCAGGTGTGGATAGCGTCCGATCCCTCCGTCAGCTCAATCACTCGTGCGCCATTGCCGCCCGGGATGTCGTGATAGACCGTTGCGCCACCCGTGTAGCGACCGTAGCCGAGCAGAATGCCGTTCCAATCCACCACATAGTCATTGACGTGGTCGTGGCCTACGAATACACCTTTCACGTCGCCCGCCTCGAGCATCGCCGTAGCCAAGCCCGTATTTACCTCGGGGGCGCAGGCCATCTCCTTGCGGGTGCCGACCATATAGATGTTCTGGTTCTGCGTAGCCTCGCGGTACTCAGGTAGCGGAATGTGGAAGAACGCCAGCGCAGGTAGCGGCTTGCCGCCATTGGCCGCCGTGAACGTGCGACTGCGGTTGATGTACCACTGCACCTGATCGTGCTTGATCCAGTCGTAGCCCTTCACACGCTCGATGGGCGAGTATGAGTTGCTGTCGAAGATGTAGATAACGGCTGCATCCTTGTCGCTCTTTGAAGATTTGATCGAGAGCGTATAGTTGGTCTGGCCTGAGATTCCTTCGGTCGTAGAGGTCAGGTTGCCACGCTTCTGCGAGATGTAGGCCGATAGCTCGGCACGCGTCATATCCTGCTCATCGTCGTGATTTCCCCACGTTACAGCAAAAGGAATACCACGCTCAACGACGGGCTCCAGAGCCTTGTCCAGCGCCTTGGCGGCAGGCTTTGCGAAGATCAGATCACCCGTAAAGACCACCAGATCGGGACGCTCGGCATCCAGCACCTCGCGCATACGCTCGCCCGCGATGTCCGAGTCGGGGTTGTTGTAGATCCAGTGTATGTCGGTGAATTGTACGATCTTAAACTTCTTCTCGTTGTTGAATCGAAGAGTCGTAGTCTGTGCCCAAAGTGACGTTGTGCAGATCAAGGTTGCCATCACCACGCAGGCAAGGCGTAAAAAGTTTCTCATATCTTATCTGTTTTTTGTTTTTTGTCAAAAATGATTCTATCGGGCAAAGTTAATAAATTAACGCCAAATATCTAAAGATATTTCCTCGGAAGGTATAATTTGGGCGTAATAGGGTAATTTTCGTTGTGGTGTTTCGCTTTTCGCCGAAAATTATCTAATTTTGTAGAAAATATTACGACTATGGATTCTAAACTCTTTTTATACAATACGCTCACTCGCCGCAAGGAGGCCTTTGAGCCCCTCAATGAAGGTCGCGTCGGAATGTACGTCTGCGGTCCTACCGTTTATGGCGATCCCCACTTGGGCCACGCACGCCCATCTATTACCTTCGATTTGATGTTCCGCTACCTGAAGGCTTTGGGCTACAAGGTGCGCTACGTCCGCAACATCACGGACGTGGGCCATCTGGAGCACGATGCCGACGAGGGTGAGGATAAGATTGCAAAGAAGGCACGCCTGGAGCAGCTGGAGCCTATGGAGGTGGCGCACTACTATACCGAGCGCTACCACCGTGCTATGGAGCAGCTTAACGTGCAGACTCCCTCGATTGAGCCCCACGCATCGGGCCATATCATCGAGCAGATTGATTTCGTGAAGCGCATCTTCGAGGCTGGTTATGCCTACGAGTCAAACGGCTCGGTCTATTTCGACGTTGAGAAGTACAACAAGGATTACCACTACGGCAAGCTCTCGGGCCGCAACCTGGAGGATATTGTGGCCAATACGCGCGATCTGGATGGCCAGAGCGATAAGCGCAATTCGTTCGACTTCGCGCTGTGGAAGAAGGCTTCGCCCGAGCATATTATGCGTTGGCCCTCGCCTTGGTCAGATGGCTTCCCCGGATGGCATATGGAGTGTTCTGCTATGTCGTGCAAGTATCTTGGCGAGCAGTTCGATATCCACGGTGGCGGTATGGATTTGATGTTCCCCCACCACGAGTGCGAGATTGCGCAGGCTACAGCAGCATTGGGCAAGGATTCGGCACGCTATTGGGTACACAACAATATGATTACTATCGATGGCCAGAAGATGGGTAAGTCGTACGGCAACTTCATCACTATGGAGGAGCTCTTCAACGGCACACATCCCAAGCTGGAGCAGGCATACTCGCCGATGGCCATTCGATTCTTTATTCTTCAGGCTCACTACCGCTCGACGCTCGACTTCTCGAATGCTGCTCTGCAGGCCGCCGAGAAGGGCTTTGACCGCCTGATGAAGGGCGTGGAGACGCTGGGTAAGCTGAAGGCTTCTGCCGCTACGTCGGAGGGTATCTCTGTAGCCGAACTTGAGAAGCGTTGTGCCGAGGCGATGAACGACGATTTGAACTCGCCGATGGTTATCTCGGCTCTGTTTGACTATGTTCGCTTCATCAACCAGATTGCTGAGGGTCAGGCTGCTATCTCGGAGGTCGATCTGCAGGAGCTGCGTCGAATCTACAACCTATACGTATTTGATATTCTCGGCCTGCGTAACGAGAAGGCGGAGGGTGCTTCGGCAGGAGGCGATAT
>JAFOEH010000099.1 GCA_017380275.1 Alistipes sp. | reverse complement strand
CGTCAATATAATCGGCCCAGTTATAGACCTTCAAAATCGACTGTCGAGCATCGTTGCCCGAGCAGCTGATCATCAGCGCCAGGGCCAGAGTCATTATAATATATGATATACGTTTCATCTTATGCCTCCTTCTTTTTAGCCGCACGGTAAGAGCGGATGTTGATAACGATGAGCAACAACAGCACCGTCATAAAGATAATCGTCGAGAGGGGACGCAGCTCTGGCGTCAGACCACCCTTACGAGCATCGGCGTAGATGTAGGTCGAAAGCGTCTCCAGACCGCCCGTACCGATGGTGAAGATCGTAACGGCAAAATCGTCAATCGAGAGTGTGAACGAGAGGATAAAGCCCGAGATCATACCCGGCTTAATCTCTGGAATAACCACCTTGCGCAGAGCCTGAAATGGCGTGGCTCCCAGATCGAGTGCAGCCTCGTAGATGTTGGAATTCATCTGCTGCAAACGCGGAATCACACACAGCACAACGTACGGCGTACAGAAGGTAACGTGCGCAAGAATAACCGTTGCGTAACCCTGCGTAACGCCCAGACTCACAAACAGCAGGAAGAGGGAGATACCCGTAATGATATCAGGATTGAGCATCGGTACGTTATTCAACGCATTAAGCATCATCTTCTTACGCCCATACAGATGGTGGATACCAATCGCGGCCAAACTTCCCAGCACGGTCGAAATAGCCGCCGCAGCCAGGGCAATAATTAGCGTATTCTCAATAGCGCTCAGCAACGAATGGTGCACACCGCCCGTAAAGAGCGACGTATAGAGCTTGGTCGAGAAACCGGTCCAGTTACCCAGCACCTTAGCCTCCGTAAAAGAAAATATGGCGATAATGAGGATCGGTGCATAAAGCATCGCCAGCAGCAGCCACAGATAGGCTTGAGCAAAAAATCGCTTCATCAGATCAATCCTCCCTCATTTGAGACACGATCCTCGTCTGATTCGCTGAAGAGCTCCGTCGCAAAGATCAGAACGAGCATAATCAGCGACAAGGCCGCGCCATAGTTCCACATTCCGTTATTTATATTCCCTGAATAGTCGTACCAAACAACTTGATATTATTCATCGTCAGCAACTCGGCGATGGCGAAGGTCGAGATCGTCGGCATAAAGACCATCATCACACCACTCATCACACCAGGCATCGAGAGTGGGAACACCACCTTACGGAAGACCGTCACGGGGTTAGCGCCCAAATCCTGCGCCGCCTCGATATAGCTGTGATCCATCTTCTGCATCACGTTATAGATCGGGTAGATCATAAAGGGCAGGAAGTTATAGACCATACCGAATATCAAGGCACCCTCACCCAGCGGCAGACGCATAAAATCGAACAGCGCCACCGTCGCGAGCGTACGCACCAATATATTAATCCACATCGGCAGGATGAACAGCACCACCATAACCTTCGAGCGGCATAGTTCGGCATTACTCAGGATGTAGGCTGCGGGGTAACCCAGCAGAATACACAGCACCGTCGTAACGATCGCCACACCAATCGAATAGACGAACGTATTGGCCGCCTCGGGGCTTGAGATAAACTTCGAGAAGTTCTCCAGCGTAAAATTACCATCGGCATCCTGAAAAGCATACAGGAAGATCAGCACCAGCGGTACAACCACGAAGATGAAGAGGAATATCGCATAGGGGATACTCCACATTCGGCGCTTCATAAAGATTCTTGACAACCACTTCATACTCTTCGCCCTTTACTCAGCTTTAACACGCTCAATAGTCATATCCTCGGCCAGAATCTTCACGCCGACGATATCGCGATCGTCCCACACATCGTGCGTATCAACGTAGATATTATCGCCGTCGAACGTACGAACGGTCAGGTGGTAGTGGTCGCCCTTATAGAGGATGAATCGTACATCGCCCACGATCATACCATCCTCCTTGTTATCCATCAGCTCGATCTTGTCGAACGGAACCTTCACGCAGACCTTATCGCCGGCCTCCAATCCCGCCTGCTCGTTGCAGACAAAGTGAGTACCGAGCATCTCGACGTGCGTAGAGTCGATCATCACTCCCTCAAAGCGATTCTCCGTACGCTCCTTCTGCATAACGTGGATATCCGAAGGCTTTACGATCATACTCACCTGCTGGCCCACATCGAAGGCATTGTAGTCCTGAATCATTATCTCGTAGCCGTTGGGGGTCGTCACTGTCATCTCGTAGTGCACACCCTTGAATATGCACGACTGCACCACGCCATCGAACATACCCGAACCCGTCTTGGGCATAATATATACGTCCTCGGGACGAATCACAACATCAACGGGAGCATTAGGCTCGAAGCCACCATCGACACACTCAAATTCGCGGCCCATAAAGCGCACAAGATGATCCTGCAACATCACGCCGTTGAGAATATTACTCTCGCCAATAAAGTCCGCCACGAACGAGTTGGCAGGCTCATTATAGATGTCTGTCGGAGTACCAATCTGCTGCACACGACCCTCGCTCATAACCACGATTGTATCGCTCAGTGTAAGTGCCTCCTCCTGATCGTGAGTCACATATACAAAGGTGATACCCAGCGTCTTGTGCATATCCTTGAGCTCCATCTGCATATCCTTACGCATCTTCAGATCGAGCGCCGCCAGCGGCTCATCCAGCAACAACACCTGCGGACGGTTGATGATGGCTCGTGCGATGGCCACACGCTGCTGCTGACCTCCCGAGAGAGAGTTCACATCGCGCCACTCATAGTCGGTCATACCCACCATCTTCAGCGCTCGACGAACTCGCATCTCGATCTCGTCCTCCTTAACCTTCTTGAGCTTCAAGCCGAAGGCAATATTATCATAGACGTTGAGGTGCGGAAAGAGCGCATAACGCTGAAAGACAGTATTTACGGGACGCTCGTGTGGGGGCACATCCGTTACATCGACTCCGTCGATCTTGACCGTACCCACATCGGCCGAACCGAAGCCCGCCAAAATACGCAGAAGCGTGGTCTTACCACAACCCGAAGGGCCGAGAATCGTAACAAACTCTCCCTTCTTCACAAACAAACTAACATCATCCAATACTTTCTTATCGCCAAAAGCTTTTGAGATATTGCTAAACTCGATGATGAAATTTGAATCTTTCATTTCTCTAAAAATAATTCGGGATTAAATAAAATTATGGTTATCGTGCCTTGCGGGCTATATTTCTGATGGTATTGACAACATCAAACTTCCACGTCAAACCCACGTTAAACACGTGTCGATTGGTGTAGTTATTCGAAGCCCATACGGCGTGCAGGCGGATGTTCTTATTCTCCTTCAGCGGGAAATACTCCACTCCTGCGCCGTAATAGACATACTCCTTACCGCCGATGAGATAGGCCGGCATAACGTATGGATTCTCCTCGTTGGCCGCTATCTTATCCTCCAAGGCGGGATACTCGCCCCAGAAGTCATATTCGACATCGTCCGAAAGGTGCTCAACGCCCAGTTTACCGAACAGACGCACCGACTCACCGAAGTTATAGGCGGGCTGGAAGGCCAATGTGTAGTCCTGATCGAGGCTATCGCTCCAATCGTTACCGCGAGCCATCAAATCAACCATCATCGAGAAGTTGCCGGCGTAGAACATATTACCCAGCGCAACCATTTTGACAAACTCGCCGGGGGCGTACTCCATCAAATTGACCGACCAAATCGACTCATACCAATCCCACGCGCCATACCACGCCAAGTTGTAGGCATAGAGGTTATCCTCCTTCGGAGCGTACGAAAATGGAGAGTTGGCCACCTGAAAGGCGAAGGTCGAAGTCTCGGCATTGTTAGTCCACGAAGCCGAAGCACCCCACTGCCAGCAACTGATGCTGTTGTAGAACATCGAGTTCATATCGAAGTAGCAATCCAGATCGTAGGCATCATACTCGAAGCTACCAATGGCCAAAGCATCCTTACCTGCTGTAATAGCAAAGTTACCCAGCTCATAAGTCAACGTCAGCCAATTAGTTGCATCAAAAACCGACGAATCTTCGCCGTTAGTACCAGAAAGATAGTGGTTGAAACTGTAAGAGAAGTTTTTACTAATTTTACCGTCAATGTTCAACAACAAACCGTCACCGCCAAACCCAGCGGCCTTACCGGAGGATCGATATTCGTAACCAAATCGCGCATCGAGCGAGATCTCAGGCACATAATCAACTCCGTTCTCAATCGTTACATCCTCCCCGGATGAAGACCCATAGGCCGCCGCACTACTATTCACTTCCTGCGCCTGAACCATAGAGCCAGCCATAACGAGTATGGCCCCCAAAAAGGTTAAGTGTTTCTTCATTAAGCAGTAAAAAGTTAAATTACATAAGAGTATGTTTTAATTACAGTAAATCAGTTATAAGTCAAGTGTAAAAAAATTGCGGCTACAAGATTCGCTCAATGAGGAACCTACAACCGCAAACCTAACGCAAAAATAAGACAAATAATCGAATAAACAACCCCTTTTGTAAACTTTTTACACTATTTTTGGCACATTCCTATCATTTTTGTTTTTTTATTACCAGCCCACATAAATTTTCGTCTACACCAATATATAAGTAAAAAATAAATCGTATCTTTGCCATAAGGCAAATGCCGTAACCCGCCCAACGGGCACAAACCCAAACCTAAAAACACCTAAAACTCGGTCCGAAGGGAATACCCCAAGGGCCACCTACGATATGAGAGGATTATTGAAGATAGCGCCGATAATTATCTCCGCCACACTACTTCTATGTGCAGCCGAGGTGCGCACTCCACTCCGTCCGATGTACACGGCCGACAT
>JAFOEH010000016.1 GCA_017380275.1 Alistipes sp. | reverse complement strand
TTCTTGTCGATGTTAATCTCCTCGAAGGTCTCGGTGTGCATGAAGTGTGCGCCCAAATCATCCTCGTATGTGAACTGGTAGGGACGGCGCTCAACACGAACCTGCTCAATCTTCTGGCTTACAGAAGAGAAGGTCTTCTCGAGAACATAACCGTTCTCAAGGTTCTTGAGCTTTGAACGAACGAAAGCGGGACCCTTACCGGGCTTGCAGTGCTGGAAATCCACAACAAGGAAAGTCTTGTTGTCCATCTCGATGCACATACCAATCTTGATATCAGATGCTGTGATAGTCATAATGTTATAGTTTTTTTATTAGAATTTTCCCTTTTGACGGCGCAAAGGTAATAAAAAATATGCAAACCGCACTAAATCTGTCGATTTATTTTCCTTCGCGTCCCTCGAAGCGGTGTGCAGCCTGCTCCACGCCACACAGATCCATCACTCGCTCGACGATTGTCGCAGCGGCCTCTTCGATTGTTGTGGGGTGCGAGTAGAAGGATGGCGATGCGGGCAGGATGATCGCCCCTGCCTCCGTCAGCGTAGTCATATTTCGCAGGTGTATGAGCGAGTAGGGCGCCTCCCTCACCACGCAAATCAGTCGTCGGCGCTCCTTGAGCATCACGTCAGCCGCACGCTCGATGAGCGTCTGCGACACCCCCGCCGCAATACGTCCGACCGTACCCATCGATGCAGGCACCACCACCATTGCATCCCAGCGGGCCGAGCCACTTGCTACCTCCGAGAACATATCGTGGTTGTCGCACACCGTGATTCGCTCCGATTGGGGCAGCTGCTCTCCCTCGAAGGCTACCACCTCGGCTGCCTTTTCGCTCATAATCAGGGCTATGCGCTTCACTTCGGCCGAGCGCAACAGATGCTCCAGCACAAGACGGGCGTAGATAGCGCCGCTCGCGGCCGTTACGGCTACAATTACCTTCATTACAACTCGATTATTTTACACTTTAATCCCAATTCGCGCACGCGCTCCAACACGCGTGGCAGGGCATAACTCATATTGCGGAACGACTTGTCGCTGTCGTGAAAGCTGATGATGCACCCCGGCTCGATGTGCTTCAATACGCCCTTTACGCACATCTCAGGCGTAACAGTTACAGCGTAGTCGCGCGAGAATATGCGTCCCATAATTATCTTGTAACGCTGTCCCACGGCACGCATCTGCGCAGGTGTAACCTGCCCGTAGGGTGGGCGGAAGAGTTCGGTGTGGAGTATTCCGTCCGCCAGATCGACATCCTCGATGTATCGCTCGAGCGACATTCCCCAACCCTTCTGATGCGAATATGTGTGGTTACCAACCTTGTGTCCCTCCTTTATGATTCGCTGAAATAGATCGGGATACTGCTCCGCATTCTTACCCAGCATAAAGAACGTAGCCTTGGCATCGTAACGGCTGAGCGTGGAGAGCACCCACTCCGTCACGCCTGGTGTAGGCCCGTCGTCGAAGGTGAGATATACGCCGTTGCGATCCTCGATCTCCCATACATAGTCGGGGTAGAATCTGCGGAATATTCTCCAAGGTCTGATTTTCATTCTGGTTTCCTGTTTTAGAGTGGGTTCTCCTTTCGGCTGACAAAAGTAATGCTTTTTTATCTAATTGAAGGTATATATTTTGTACAAACGAGTTTTTTAGTTATTTTTGCGTTATACTCCCTGCTGTGTGCGGGGCAAAACCAACCTTTGTTATAACTAAAAATAGTCACTATGAAACGCCTTCTTATAAATCTTTCTGCTATCGTCGCTGTTGCACTCTCGGTCGTAGGCTGCGGTGCTTTCGACACACTTTCATCTGCTGATAATGCAACGGGTACGCCCTACGAACTCATCGTTGTCTGCGATCAGCCGCAGTGGCAGAGTGAGCTGGGCGATACGTTGCAGGTCATCCTGAAGCAACCCGTCAAGGAGCTCGTGCAGTATGAGCCTATGTTCGACGTTCTGCGCATCCTGCCCAACAACTTCAAGAGCCTTACGCGCCAGCACCGCAATATCGTAGTGGTGCAGGTCGATCCCACCATTGCCGAGCCTTCTATTGCCGTAAGCTACGACTATACGGCCAAGCCGCAGGTCTATATCAATATTCAGGGCCCCGACACCCGCACCGTCACGCAGTATGTTTCCGACCACCGCGAGAATCTGCTCTACGTTCTGGAGAAGGCCGAGCGCGACCGCACGATAAGCTACGCCGAGCGCTACTACTCAAAGGCTATGTTTCAGCTTATGAAGGATCGCTTCGGCGTTGATATGTATATCCCCGACAACTTCAAGATCCGCACCGAGAGCGACGATATGGTCTGGATCTCGCAGGAGTTCCCCACGGCAAGTCAGGGCTTCTTCGTCTATAAGTACCCCTACGAGGGCCGCCAGTCGCTCACCGCTGAGGCACTCGTCAAGGCCCGCAATCGCTTTGCCAGCCGCATCCCCGGTCCTACCGATGGCTCATATATGATCACCGTCGATAAGATCACCGACGAGACGGGCGAGGGTTATGTTCCCTTCAAGCCCCAGTACCGTCCGCTTATGATTGGCGATCGCCAGTGGATCGAGATGGCCGGTCTGTGGGATGTCGAGAACTACTTTATGGGCGGTCCTTTTGTGAGCTATACCACTGTAAATGAGGATACCAAGGAGGTTATCACCATCGACTGCTACATCTACTCTCCGCGCGAGAAGAAGCGCAATATGTTGCGCGAGCTACAGCAGTTTGTCTATCTTATGGAGTTCCCCGCCGACGCTGCCGCTTCGCCTGCCGATGCAGCACCCGTCGTGGAGTAGGCTTGCTTGTTACCCTCGATTATCGGCAGCCAGAAGCCGATGTGCCGCCTTTTGCACCATCCGTGACACCCGAATGGGAGTTGTCGATGTGCCAATTGGTAACACATCTCGGGCCGTATGTCGAACGAGAATCGCAGCGCTACCTCGAGCGTGGGGTAGATCATCCGCTCGGGTATTATACTCCAGAACCAATCTTCGTTGTAGAGCGTTCCGCTGTGGCGCTTGAACTCTTCGATAAGGTCGGCGTACTCGTCGCAACCCTTGATGAACGCCTCCACGCGCCTTAGCGAGAGTCCTCCGTTGCCTACTTTGTTGAATCCCTGCTGACGAATTATCCGCCGCGACGTGTCGCATAGCTTGCGCCTGAGCCATAGCCACTGCTTCACTACGGGGCGATCGTATATTTTGCGCTTTGGCCACGGCGCGGCCACATAGTCGTAACCCGTGTTGCACCACTGCTCCAGCTCGTCACGGAATATCCACGCATCGGTCTGGCAGATAAGTATATATCTGCAGTCGCTGAACATCTCGTAAAACTCCCTTGAGAGCATCATCCGATTGTAACCGTCAATCCCCTGCCGTCCCAGCCACTCCTCGCTCACACGCCGAATCTCCGCCCTCACGGCCCGCTGTTCGTACCACCGCGTGTCGAGCCCTTCGGGGGCTAACAGAACGGTGGGGTAGCGACCGAGCAGGAGCAGATTGTGCTTGAACGATTGCTCCTCATAGCCCGTGAGCCGTTCCGTATAAATGGGGACTATTACCTTTACTTTCTCTCTATCCATACCCCCTCAAACGGCAAAAGTTGTGCAATAGGATCCTTTGGCGGGATTAATTGCACAACTTTTTTCAAACCTCAGCGCGGGATTTGCCCGTGCCTCCTATATCTTATCAAATCCTTTGGTCAGCTTTATCCAATAGTATTTCAGCGGATTGGTGTACTTGAGCTGTTTCCACGGACGGCTGGCGTGGGGACGATGCACGACGGGCTGCGACGTAAATAGATAATTGTTGAATCCGAGCGCGCGCGAGCGTTGCGATATGGTAACGTCAAACCAATGTTTCTCGGGGTTAAGCTCCCTAAAATCAAATGCTTTGAGCAGTCGGTTTGTCAGCAGCGAGCAGCAGAAACTGCAGTGTCTTTTTACGGCGTGTACGCCCTTTTCATACTCGGCTGCATATTCGTAAGGGTAGTTCACTACGCCCCTCTCATCCACCGTCACGGCTGCTGCAATACCGCAATCCTCTCTTTCGTTGGCTTCTTCAACCAATCTGCTCACCGTATCAGTTGCAACCTCCACATCCGACTCCACAATCAGCAGATCGGCATCCTCTCTGATTGCCCTCTGTTGCGAGATCTGCAGCACCAAAAGGTAGTTGGGCGAGGGGTGCGTTGTGATATCCTTCAGATTTACCAGCTCCACATCTCCCCATCGAGCCACCTCGCGCTCGAGCGTGGCGGTATTCTCGTCGCTCGAGAAGTCGTTGTAGATGGTGTAGGTGTACTCCCTGCCTATCTTTGAGTTACGTATTGCATTCACGGTCTGGATTGTCGAGGGGATCGAATCCTTTACGGGCGTAATAATATGCAGCGCTCTCATAATCGAATTAAATGAGTGTTTGGTGGGTAGGATAGTTGGTAATTAATCTAAAATAATTTATCTTTGCGTTAAAAGGATAATTACAAAGATAATGATTTTTTCTAAAAAGGCAATATATCTCACGGCTTTCGCTCTTGTGGCGCTCATTTGCCCCCTTTTGGCGCAGACTCGCCAGACCAAGGAGGAGTACATCGACCGCTACAAGCAGATCGCCATCGACCATATGGAGCGTTACGGCATCCCCGCCAGCATCACTCTGGCGCAGGGTATTCTGGAGTCCGACAGCGGCAACAGCAACCTCGCCCGCCGATCTAATAACCACTTCGGCATCAAGTGCAAGACGGGCTGGAAGGGCGATCGCGTCTATCACACCGACGACGCTCCCGACGAGTGTTTCCGCAAGTACGACTCAGTCGAGGAGTCCTACGAGGATCACGCCGAGTTCCTCGATCAGTCGCCCCGTTACGACTCGCTCTTTGCCTATTCGTCGAGCGACTACCGCAGCTGGGCACGCGGTCTGAAGGCTGCGGGATATGCCACAGCGCCCGACTATGCCGAGCGACTGACGCGCATCATCGAGGATAACCAGCTCTTCCTCTTCGACGAGGATAACGGAGCCGAGCTCTATGCCGCCCGCCGTCGTGCCGCCGAGGGTAAGATCGAGGATGAGTTCGCCGCCCACAGCAGCGTCGATATGCCCGCCACTACCACTGGCCGTGTCGATCCTAACAACTACCGCGTTCCCGAGCGCACATATAACGGTTATAGCGTCTTTGTCAACAATCGTACCCACTACGTCATAGCCCGCAATGGCGATAGCTTCTCGCGTATAGCCTCGACCTTTGGCCTCACGGAGCGTACGCTGCGCAAGTATAACGAGATCTCGCCCAAGAGCGCGGCCGATCCCATCGAGGGCGAGCTGATATACATCGAGCAGAAGCAGTCGCAGTGGCTGGGCGACAAGGCCTCGCATATCGTTCTTCCCAACGAGACACCGACCTCTGTGGCGCAGATGTATGCCATTCGTCTGAAGCGCCTTCTGCGTCTTAACCATCTCAAGCGCGATGCCGTGCTTACCGCAGGCCAGAGCCTAAAACTGAACTAAAACCCCAAACTATATGGAAAGATCACCTCTGCGCGAGAAGATCCTCGCAACGATTATCAACAAATCGACGCTCAAGCAGCATATCTTCGATAACACCTTTACCACCTTCAATGAGCTGAAGGATGTCCTGTTCGAGATTGCCTCGGAGCTGGACGACGATCTGGACGGCAAACTCGACAAGCGCGTGCGCATCGAGTACCGCGATCGTGGCAAGTTCGAGGCCCAGTTGCAGATCGCCAGCGATTTGCTGATCTTCCGTATGCACACCGATGTGTTCGAGTTCGACTCGAACCACATCATCTGGCAGAACGAATATGTTCAGCGTGAGCGCGATAACTCATATTGCGGCGTTATCGACATCTATAACTTCCTCTCCGACTCGTTCAAGTTCAACCGTAATGCCGACGAGGGCTACCTGATCGGTCGCCTGTTCATCAACCGCGAGAAGAGCTTCTTTGTGGAGGGTAAGCGCCAGACTCTGGTGCGCCCAATGAACTTCGGCCAGAAGCAGATCACGCGTGAGGCACTCATCTCGATTATGGAGACGGCCATCAACTACGCCATCAACTTCGATCTTCTGGTGCCCGACTATGAGGATAACAAGCGCGTGACGGTCGATCAGTTCAACTCGAAGATGGATAACTCGAAGTTCGTAACGGGCAAGCGCATCGGTTACGAATTCAATGTGGATGATATTTAAGTCTTAAACTACTATGATAAAATTTTCATTCAGATTTATGCTTGCAGCGGCGCTCATCATCGTGGGTGCCGATGCTTTTGCGCAGAAGACCTACCGCGAGCTGAACCAGATCTCGCGCCTTAATCGTGGCGTTAGCGGCCTGCGCTCGATGGCTGATGGCGAGCACTATACCGTCAGCCGTGGCAATGCTGTTGTCCGCCATAGCTACACGGATGAGTCTGTGTGCGATACACTCTATCGCGGCCGCTTCTCGAGCTACGAGCTCTCGCCTGCCGAGGATATGATCGTGCTGGGCACCAACTTCCGCCCCGTATATCGCCGCTCGTTCTATGCCGACTACAACATCGCGCAGCTCTCCAACGGCCGCACGGTGCAGTCGCTTGAGAACGTGCGTGATCTCTCGCTCTCGCCCGATTCAAAGATGATTGCCTATGCCAAGGATAACAACCTCTACGTCGGCGAGTTGGGTGGCGTGGCACGCCCCATTACCAACGATGGCGAGTGGAACAAGATTATCAACGGCACGGCCGACTGGGTATATGAGGAGGAGTATGGCTTCACCAAGGCCTACGCATTCTCGCCCGACTCGAAGCAGATTGCCTACCTGCGCTTCGATGAGAGCGAGGTGCCGACATTCGAGATGATGCGCTTCGATGGCGAGCTCTACAACAAACCCTACACCTTCAAGTACCCCAAGGCTGGCGACCGTAACTCTACGGTCGAGCTGTGGCTCTACGACATCGCCTCAGGCTCGAAGAGCCGCATCGATGTAGGCCCCCAGACCGACCAGTACGTTCCCTTCATCAGCTGGACTCCTGCGGGCGAGTTGTACTTCTTCCGCATCAACCGCAAGCAGAACCACTTCGAGGTTGTCCTCTGCCGCAAGGATGGCACGCAGAAGGTCATCTACGATGAGACCTCTCCCACCTATGTCGAGCGTCCCGCGCTGAGTACCATCCGCTTTGTCGATGGCGACCGCTTTATCGTTCAGAACGAGACTACTACGGGCTGGAATCACATCTATCTCCACTCTGTTGAGAAGGGCCTCATTACGCCTCTTACCTCGGGCGAGTGGCAGGTGACGAGCGTTGTTGAGGCTACGGACGACCGCGTATATTATATCTCTACCGAGACCTCGCCCCTGCGTCGTAATCTCTATTCGGTCGATTACAAGGGCAAGAAGAAGCAGCGCCTTACCGAGAAGGATGGCACCTACTCGATCTCTCCGAGCAAGGGTATGAAGTATTATATCTCTAACTACATCTCTGCCACCTCGGCCCGCGAGGTTGAGCTTCGTGACGGCAAGGGTAAGCTGATCCGCACACTTGTCGAGAATCCCGAAATGGAGGAGCGCCTGAAGACTCTCCCGAAGAAGGAGTTCTTCACCTTCACCACCGAGCGTGGCGATGCTCTCAATGCCTATATTATCAAACCTTTGGACTTCGATCCCCAGAAGAAGTACCCCGTTCTTCTTACCCAATACTCTGGCCCCGGCTCACAGCAGGTTGCCGATAGCTTCTCGCTCGGCTGGGAGAACGTGATGGTCGCTCACGGCTACATTGTCGTTTGTTGCGACGGTCGCGGTACGGGTTATATGGGCGAGAAGTTCAAGAAGCAGACCTACGGAAATCTTGGTGCGCTGGAGGTTGAGGATCAGATCTCATTTGCCCGCTATATGGCATCACAGCCCTACGTCGATGCCGACCGCATCGGTATCTACGGCTGGTCATACGGAGGCTTTATGGCACTCGGTTGCGCTCTGAAGGGCGATGGCCTTTTCAAGATGTCGATTGCCGTTGCCCCTGTAACTTCGTGGCGTTACTACGACACGATCTATACAGAGATCTATAACGATCTGCCGCAGGATAACCCCGCAGGCTACGACGATAATTCGCCGATCAACTTCGCCGACCGCCTCTCGGATCGCACCAAGCTGCTGATTATGCACGGTACGGCCGACGATAATGTTCACTTCCAGAATACTGTTGAGATGTGCCACGCCCTGAATCGTGCTGGCAAGCAGTACGATATGATGGTCTATCCCGACCAGAACCACTCGATGGCGCCCTCGTACTCGACGCTCATCCGTGAGAAGATGATTCAGTACACGCTCGACAATCTGTAAAAAAAAACGCAAGCCCCGAACGGTCAGTTCGGGGCTTGCGTTTTCTCTTCTTCGCTTAATTGCGGGCAGGTATCTAATCGATATCATCGGCCTTGAGGTGCGTAATCTTACCATCGCGCATTACCACCAATTCGCCATCCTCTTTCTTTACCTTCTCCTTCAAGCGCTGTTGGGCC
>JAFOEH010000015.1 GCA_017380275.1 Alistipes sp. | reverse complement strand
TTTTTCGGCAAAAAACCATAAATAAACCTTGACATCGAAAGGGAAACAGAGTAAAATGCTGACTGTTATGTGCTTGGAGCACAATCTGCGTTATATAAGCAGAAATGCATAACTAATATTATTATTTAACTTAATTAATGAAAGGAAGATAAAAAAATGACAGAACAGAAAAAAGCTGTACGTCTGCCGAACAAAATTGAAGCATTAGCTCCAATCGTTGTTCTGCTGGCACTTATGATCTCCAACTATGTTCTGGGATGGGGTCAGACGAGAAGGGCGAGTTCCTGAGCGATGCCGAGGGCAAGCGCGTGTTGGCTTTAGCCGAGGATGAGAGCTACCTCTTCCCCACTATTGACCACATCGGCAAAGTCATTCTTCAAGAGGACTTTAACCCCACTCACATAAAGCAAGTATTGAGCCTCCCAACGGTTGATGTTGAGGCCGTTCGCGAACGCCATTTCAAGGTTGTTGTCGATGCCGTAAACTCTATCGGTGGCGTAGTCATCCCCGAGCTTCTGCGCCAGATGGGATGCGAGGTCGTGGAGCTCTTCTGCACCCCCGATGGCCAGTTCGCACATAACCCCGAGCCGCTTGCCGAAAATCTGACCGAGATCTCTCGTGTGGTAGTCGAGCAGAAGGCCGATTTGGGTGTCGTAGTTGATCCCGACGTCGATCGTTTGGCATTGGTAAACGAGGACGGAACGATGTTTGGAGAGGAGTACACTCTCGTTGCTGTTGCCGACTATATTCTCTCACAAACTGCTGGCAATACTGTATCTAATTTGAGTTCTTCACGCGCCTTGAGCGATGTAACCGTCGCACACGGAGGCGAGTATACTGCCGCAGCCGTTGGCGAGGTGAACGTAACCACGATGATGAAGCAGGTCGGCGCCGTTATCGGAGGCGAGGGCAACGGCGGAGTCATCTATCCTGAGTTGCACTACGGTCGCGACGCATTGGTTGGCGTGGCGCTCTTCCTGACACACCTTGTCAAGAAGGGATGCACTATGACCGAGCTCCGCGCCGAGTACCCCGCTTACTTCGCTTCGAAGAACAAGATCCAGCTCACGCCCGAGATTGATGTAGATAAAGTATTGCGCGAGATGAAGGAGCGTTACGCCGCTGAGCGCGTGAACGATATCGACGGAGTTAAGATTGACTTCCCCGACAATTGGGTACACCTCCGCAAGTCGAACACCGAGCCCATCGTTCGCGTCTATACCGAGGCTCGCTCGCAGGCCGAGGCCGACTCTTTGGCCGAGCGCTTTATGGCCGAGATAGCCGAAATTTGCGGCTTGTAACAGACCCTCAAACAGAAAACCTTAAAACTAAAAAATATGGAAAAAGTACAAAGTTATATTGACGCTAATAAGGAGCGCTTTTTGGAGGAGTTGTTCGACCTTCTGCGCATCCCCTCAATCAGCGCCCAGTCGGAGCACAAACCCGATATGGTACGTTGCGCCGAGTGGTTGGCTGCCGCATTGGTAAAAGCTGGTGCCAACCGCGCCGAGGTTATGCCCACCGACGGCAACCCCGTAGTATATGCCGAGAAGATCATCGACCCCGCAGCTAAGACCGTTCTGGTTTATGGCCACTACGACGTGATGCCCGTTGATCCCCGTGCCGAGTGGCGCACCGACCCCTTCGAGCCCGTCATCAAGGATGGTCGCATCTGGGGACGTGGTGCCGACGACGACAAGGGCCAGCTCTTTATGCACGCCAAGGCATTTGAAGCTATGTGTGAAACCGACTCACTCCCCTGCAACGTAAAGTTTATGCTCGAGGGTGAGGAGGAGATCGGCTCCCCCAGCCTCTACGGCTTCTGCGAAGAGAATAAGGAGCTGCTTAAGGCCGATATTATCCTGGTTTCCGACACTTCGATGATCTCACTACAAACTCCCTCAATTACTTGCGGTTTGCGAGGCTTAACTTATATGGAGGTTGAAGTAGTTGGCCCCAATAAGGATCTTCATTCAGGCCTCTTCGGTGGCGCTGTTGCAAATCCGGCAAATGTATTGACTCGCTTGGTATCTTCACTCGTTGACGACAAGGGCCGCGTTACAATCCCCGGCTTCTACGACGATGTTCGCGAGCTTACCCCCGCCGAGCGCGAGGCATTCAACCAGGCACCTTTCAATATGGAGAATTACAAGCGCGCACTCGACATCGACGAGGTGGAGGGCGAGGATGGCTACACCACAATCGAGCGCACAGGCGTGCGTCCATCGCTCGACGTGAACGGTATCTGGGGCGGCTATATCGAGGAGGGCACGAAGACCGTCATCCCCTCTCGCGCATCGGCCAAGATCTCTATGCGCCTTGTTCCCAATCAGGATTTCGAGAAGATTGGCGAGCTCTTTGAGAAGCACTTCCGCGCTATTGCGCCCAAGTCAGTCAAGGTAAATGTTAAGTATCTGCACGGCGGCGCGCCCTACGTTTCGCCCACCGATATGGCGGCTTACAAGGCAGCCGAGCAGGCCATCGTCGATACCTTCGGCAAGAAACCATTACCATTCTATTCTGGCGGCTCAATCCCCATCATCAGTGGCTTCGAGCGCATACTTGGCATAAAGTCCTTGCTAATAGGCTTTGGTCTCTCAGAGGATGCTATCCACTCGCCCAACGAGAGCTACGGTCTGGAGCAGTTCGACAAAGGTGTACGCACCATTCCTCTCTTCTACAAGTATTTCGCTGAGTCGAAGTAATCTTATATTCACAAAAAAGCGAACCCCGCCCATCGGCGAGGTTCGCTTTTTTATCCCCTTACATCATCTCCTTCGCTCACGCCATTTTCTATATAGGTATTTAGCAGAGAATGCACATCCCACCGCATTGCCCAACAAAAATAGCGTAACGAGCAGATTCGAGTCGCGCGTAAAAAGCGACGGCACCAACAGCCACACAAAGTAAGCCGTCACACCCAATGCAATCGCCACAGCCGCTATTTTAACTCTTCGCCTCATCATATCACAAAAAAGCGAAGCCTCCCGAAATGGAAGGCCTCGCAAACTTTTCTTGCTCAAATTATTACTTCGCAGGAGCCTCCTCCCAAACACCAATCATACGCTGCAGAGTCTGCGAAAGCTCGGTGTTCTCCATAATACCATTGATGCGGTCAGCACCCGTTCCATAGAGATAGATGGGAAGCATAATACCCGTGTGACCCGTTGTGCTGAATCCGTAGCTGATACCGCTCTCAGGAAGCGTAAAATCGGTCTTGTTGCTGGGGATTGACAAACCGCCCGTCTCGTGGTCACCTGTTACAACAACCAACGTTCCGGGGTGAGCATCAGCATAATCCATCGCTACATTCATCGCAGCCGCGAAGTCGCGTGTCTCAGCCAATACACCCTCAATGTTATTGCCGTGGCCCTCGCCGTCGATCTGCGAACCCTCGACCATCAGGATAAAGCCCTCCTTGCCCTGCTTCTCAACGTTGTTGGTCAGGATCTCCAGAGCCTTAGCTGTAGCATTAGGCAAATAATCGCCACGACCATTACGCATCAAAGGAATGTTTGTCTCTGCAAACAGACCAACTACATTACCCTCCGATACCGAAGCCATCTCCGACTGCTCAGAGAGTACGTTGTAACCCTTCGCCTTCAACTCATCCACATAGTTCTTATTCTGCTTCGTAAAGTGCTCGTTAAAGAAGCGTGTACCACCACCGAAAACAACATCCAGATCGCTGGCCATAAAGTCGGTTATAATACCCTCGTTATCGTTGCGGCTCTCGCGGTGAGCATAGAACGCAGCGGGCGTAGCGTGATTTACATAGCACGTTACAACAACACCCGAAGCGTAACCCACCTTCTCGGCCTTTGCAATGATTGACTCAACGGGCGTTCCGTCGGGAGTCTGACCGAGCGTACTATTGTTGGTCTTGTAGCCCGTTGCCAGTGCAGTACCCGAAGCAGCCGAATCGGTTACACGGTTATTTGCTGAATATGTCTTCTGCAGAGCCACATTCTGCGCACGATCAAATGCCGTAGGAGCATATTTGTTCTCAATCTGTGTCAATGAAGCCTGTGCCAAACCCATACCGTCACCAATCATAATGATGATATTCTTAACCTCGGGCTCTTTTTCAGCGCAACCACTCACGCCAAAGGCCACGAGCGGAAGCATAAGGAGTAAAAATAATTTTTTCATAGTGATTTTACGTTAGTTTTGTAGCAAAGTTACGCCTTTTTTTGTACTTTTACAATATATTTTCTCACAAACTT
>JAFOEH010000098.1 GCA_017380275.1 Alistipes sp. | reverse complement strand
GCTGCTTGATAAGGTATGCGTTCTCACCGATAAGGCTGGCGTCGAGTACAAGCATAATGTTATATTTGTCGGCAATGCGGCGTACGTCCATAAGGTTTGCCATAGAGAAAGGCTGACCACCGATAAGGTTGGTTGAAGCCTCCATACGGATGAAGGGAATGTTCTCAACACCAACCTCCTGGATAGTCTGCTCCAGCTTCTCAATATCCATATTACCCTTGAACGGATGATCCGACTTAAGCTCCAGAGCGTGGTCGTGAAGCAACTCAACAACTCGACCGCCACACTCCTGAATGTGAGCCAGCGTAGTGGTGAAGTGGTAGTTCATCGGAATCACGTTGCCGGGCTTGATAAACGAGCGTGCGATCACGTTCTCGGCAGCGCGACCCTGGTGTACGGGAAGAAGATACTTCTTGCCCAGAACATCAAGCACAGCCTTCTGCAGACGCTCGAACGACTGTGAGCCGGCATAGGCATCGTCGGCGTGCATCATAGCTGCGAGCTGGTTGTCGCTCATAGCGTTGGTGCCGCTATCGGTAAGCATATCGAGGAATACATCGCGGGTGCTCAAACGGAAGGTATTGAAACCAGCCTCCTTCATCGCCTCGAGACGGCGCTCGATGGGTACGAGGTGGAGCTTCTGTACGACGCGAACTTTATGAAGTTCAAGAGGAATATCGCCTCCTCTGAAGAATTTTACGTTGCTCATAATGATATTTTTTGTTTTAATGAATTTTTACAATAGAGCAAAAGTACAAATTATTTTATATATAATGTAAAATCCGACCATCTTTTAGCATAAATGGTCGGATTTTGTGCATTTTTCGCATTTTTATGCGCTCGATATTTACTCTTTATGATTCTCGCCGAAGTAGATGTCGAGCAACTCTTTGGCCGCAATAAACGAACTGAGCTTGGCATCGAGTACGCGTTGCTCTACCTCCTCGATTCGACTTGCGACGGCGGGGTTGAGATAGAAGCTGCTCTTGAGCACCTCGTTGATACTCTCATACATCCAATACTTGTTCTGGTGGTTGCGGTTGGCATCGTAGTAGCCATTTGCCTGAATGTGATCAAGATACTCCTCCACGCCTTTCCACACCTCTTCGAGTCCTGTGCGCTCCACCGACGAGCAGGTGTAAACTTTTGGTCGCCAGCCTGATTCGGGCATCGGGAAGAGATGCAACGCTCCCTGATACTGCACCTTTGCAAGTTCAGCCTTGTGAATGTTTTCGCCGTCAGCCTTGGTGATAACCATCATATCGGCCATCTCCATAATTCCACGCTTGATGCCCTGCAACTCGTCGCCCGCACCCGAGATCTGCAACATAAGGAACATATCGACCATCGAGTGAACAGCCGTCTCTGACTGGCCCACGCCGACGGTCTCGATGAAGATCACGTCGTAACCCGCGGCCTCGCACAGTACGATTGTCTCGCGTGTCTTTCGAGCCACGCCACCGAGCGAACCAGCTGAGGGTGAAGGGCGAATAAATATGTCGGGATTTGATGAGATGCTCTCCATACGGGTTTTGTCGCCGAGGATTGATCCTCCGCTACGCTCCGAACTGGGGTCGATGGCAAGCACCGCCAGACGGTGGCGTAATGATGCGACCATTCCGCCGATGGCCTCGATGAAGGTCGATTTGCCTGCTCCGGGAACACCCGTGATGCCGATGCGGATCGAACGGCCTGCGTGGGGCAGACAGCGCTCAATGATCTCCTGCGCCTGAGCGTAGTGGGCAGGGTTGTTGCTCTCGATCAGGGTGATGGCTTGCGAGAGGATAGTGATATTTCCCGCAAGGATTCCCTCGACATATTCGTCGGTCGAGAGTGTACGACGTTTCTTGCGCTTGAAATAGGGGTTCACAATGGGCTGATCCTCGACGCCTTGAGTGACGTTGAGGGCGCTATCGTGATGAGCATCGATGTACTCCTTTTCGTAGTGTTCTATTTTTGTGAAATCCATTATTTGTAGGATGTTAAAATTTTATCCATTACATTGTGCGTCAGAGTGTTGCCATTGCCGCACCATACTACTCTGCGGTGCTTGTCGCATACCACGCAGAAGGGGATGAAGCTGACTTTCAGCGCACGAAAAGCACGCCCTCCCTCGTCGAAGGCCACGCCCACGCGGTCGTCCAAATACTCGGTCAGCGTTACGCCGGCCTTGTCGTAATCCTCCTTGGTAATGATGACAAGATTGAGTGCCGTGTCATACTCCTCGACCATCGCCGCTATCGAGCGCAGGCTCTGGCGGCACACCTCACTCTCGGAGTGGTGGAACAGCAGGCAGGTGTAGTCGCTCTGGTCGGGCTGAAGGTCCATCAGCCATCGACGCAGATGCAGATCGGGAAGTCGGTCGCCCACGATCACACTCTGTGCGCGGCACTCGATATGGAGTGTCGCAAGTGTTAAAATTATCAGCGCGAGCAATCGTTTCATCGGTTTGAGAGTAGCTTTGTTGGGAGCGAAATTAGCAACTTTCGCGCAAACAAGCAAACGAATGTAAAATTGTTGTTAAAAATAGTTACAAAGGGGTTAAAAAATTTTCTTATTAAAGAATTTACTCGTATCTTTGTAGAGTTTTATGCAATAACGGAAAAGCCAAAATTTACATACAAAATATAAACTATTAAACTCTTAAAGTTATGAAAGTTTCACACATCGAGCATCTTGGTATCGCAGTGAAGAGCCTCGAGGAGGCAATTCCCTATTGGGAGAATGTATTGGGTCTGAAGTGTTATGCAATCGAGGAGGTTGCAGATCAGAAGGTTAAGACCGCTTTCTTTATGCTTGGTCAGACTAAGATCGAGCTTTTGGAGCCCACTTCAGAGGACTCAACCATCGCTAAGTATATCGAGAACCGCGGCGTAGGTATCCACCATATGGCCCTCGCTTGCGAGAACATCGAGGAGCAGTTGGCTGACGCTGAGGCTCAGGGCTTGCGCCTTATCGACAAGACCCCTCGTAAGGGTGCCGAGGGTCTGACCATCGCATTCCTGCACCCCAAGTCAACTCAGGGTATTTTGACCGAGTTGTGCGAGGATAAGAATAAGTAATCAATCAATAAACATATTTTTTCTATGAGCGAAATTCAAAAACAACAGGTAGCCAAGTTGATCGAGAACCGCGAGATTGCTCGTTTGGGCGGCGGTGAGAAGGCTATCCAGAAGCAGC
>JAFOEH010000097.1 GCA_017380275.1 Alistipes sp. | reverse complement strand
GAGTTGCGCTCGATTACCGAGTTGGCGGCATTTACGATGGTCTGCGTCGAGCGGTAGTTCTGCTCCAACTTGAAGGTCAGAGCCTGCGGATAGTCGTTGCGGAACGAGAGTATATTCTCGATTTTCGCACCTCGGAACGAGTAGATACTCTGCGCATCATCACCCACCACGCAGACGCGACCGTGGAGCTGCGAGAGGCGGCGGATGATGATGTACTGCGCGAAGTTAGTATCCTGATACTCATCGACCAAGATATACTGAAAAAGCTCCTGATAACGCGCCAGCACATCGGGGCAATCCCTCAAAAGGATGTTTGTCTGCAACAGCAGATCGTCGAAGTCCATCGCTCCGTTCTGCTTGCAGCGGCGGCAGTACTCGACATAAATCTCACCGAAACGGGGTATCTGCGCCTGACGATCCTCGGCCGCATAGACCGAGTTGGCGACATAAGCGCCGGGCGTCACGAGGCAGTTCTTGGCAAAGGAGATACGCGAAAGGATGCGCTGCGGCTTGTACTTGTCGTCGGCCAAGCCCTGCTCCTTGCAGATGGTCTTTATGAGGTTCTTGCAGTCCGACGGCTCGTAGATCGTGTAGCTGTCGGTGTAGCCGATGCGCGAGGCATTCTCGCGCAGGATGCGCGAAAAGACCGAGTGGAACGTACCCATACGGATGTGGCGCGCACGCGGGCCCACCATCTGCTCGATGCGGGTGCGCATCTGCTCGGCTGCTTTGTTCGTAAAGGTCAGAGCCAGAATGTTATGCGGCTGCACGCCCTGCTCCAACATATATGCTATGCGCGAGGTCAAAACGCGCGTCTTGCCCGATCCCGCACCCGCTATGATAAGCGATGGCGAGGAGTAATTCACCACCGCCTCGCGCTGCTGCGGATTGAGCCCCTGAAGTATCTTCGATTCCATACGACAAAGATACATCTTATAATTCAAAATGCAGAATGCAAAATGTAAAATTCTGCCGTTGCGGCTTCTCGTTACCGTCCGCTACTCCTATTCCAGGCATAACAGTTTTGTAAAAAGAAGTACTAAATTATACAACGAAAAAGAGCTTTTACCCGGCCTTCAAAAATGATAGACTATCGAACTTCAGAAGGTACTTAACCTCCAAATCGCGCCTTTATGTTGGATTGCAATGCCAGATTAAGGCTCAAAATTAAGAATTACAGCAAAATATTGTAATTTATTTCAAGATTATCTTGTAATC
The DNA here is from genome assembly GCA_017380275.1 of Alistipes sp. Next base: position 4,400 of record JAFOEH010000097.1, on the reverse strand, counting down.
GGTATTTTTCTCCATACTTTTGCTATGGTCAATTAAGACCAAAAACAAAAAAAATTTTCTAAATATGAATAAAAATCAGAATGATAGTCAGCCGACTATCGTGAAGTACGTCGAGGCCAATTATGCGGGCATTCAGCTACTCAGGCTCACCCGTTGTGCCATCGGCTATCTCGTCCGAGGAACAAAATTCATCTACTATGGCGATGCACGCCACACCATCAACAAGGGCGAGATCTTCTATATGGGCGTAGGCAACCACTACGTCGAGGAGATTCTCGACGATGGACGCCCATTCGAGCAGATCGTTGTCTATTATTCGCCCGAGCAGTTGCAGCGCATCCTGCTCAATCTGAATATGAACTTCTCGATCAACATCACCAACTCCCACCAGTGCGACTCGTGCCGCCGTCTGAACCACGTTGCCCAAGCTGCTCCCATATCGCTACGCAGTTTCTTCACCCACGCTGCGACCTACCTTCAGGAGGAGAATTTTATGCACGACCAGACTGCCGAGAATATCAAGATGACGGAGCTGATCTACCTCCTGATCTCGCAACGCGACTCTTGCCTGAAGAGCAAGGTGCTGAGCAACGTCGATGCCTCGCGCGATAACTTCGAGCAGATTGTCTATTCACACATCTTCAACGATATCTCCATCGAGCGGCTGGCCGAGAAGAGCAATCGCTCGCTCACCTCGTTCAAGAAGGAGTTCAAACGCCACTTCTTTATGCCGCCCCACCGCTGGTTCATACGCCAGCGACTGATGCAGTCGCGTCTGCTGTTGATCTCCACATCGAAGTCGATTTCGGAAATCGGTATCGAGTGCACCTTCCCCAATACATCACATTTTATAAAACTTTTCAAAAAGCAATATGGCACAACACCCGCTATCTATCGCAGCCGCCACTGTAACGGACTGATCGAGGCGGCGCAAAAGCCTAAGGATGATAAATATAGCGTTCCGCAGGCGGCAGTTGGGCAATAGGAAAGCGGAAAATAAAAATAAAATTTTTTAATATATAAAAGTGGAAATTTTTCTAAAAAAAAGAAAAAAAGTCGCATAAGTTTTGCAAATCGAAAAAAATCGCTTACTTTTGTATTAGCAAAGTGAGGGCCAACCTGTGAAGGCGCCCCACGATTCTCATTAACCTAACTAACCTAACACGGTGGTGGATGTTGCCAGACATCGCACCACTTTTTTTGTGCTTATCGGCGTACTCACGGATGTGGGAAGGTTATTTCCCTTCTGATGGTCTACCTTGCGGCCCTTGGCCGCATTAATAGTTTCTGACCCACCAACCTCCGCCTTAGGCCGGGGCTTCGGTCACCGCCGAGCGGCTCCATTGGCGCAGCCCGTAAGATGATATAAAAAGTGGTAGCCTCTCTCGGGACTACCACTCTTTTTATTCCTTCTAATGTGCCTCAAGCCAATTGTTGCCTACTCCTGCCTCCGATATGAGTGGCACGGCAAGGTCGGCAACACTCTCCATCGCCTCGCGCACGATGCGCTCCACAGCCTCGCGCTCCTGCTTCAGCACATCAACAATCACCTCATCGTGCACCTGAAGAATCATCTGCGAGCGGATACCCTCTGCGCGGAATCGGCGCTGAATCTCCACCATTGCCAGCTTCATAATATCGGCTGCGCTGCCCTGGATCGGGGCGTTGATGGCGTTGCGCTCGGCCACACCGCGTGCCACAGCGTTGCGTGACGAGATATCGCTCAGGAATCGGCGGCGGCCAAAAATCGTGGTTACATATCCGAGCTGGCGAGCCTCACCCACCACGCGCTCCATATACTCCTTCACCTTGGGGTAGGTGGCGAAGTAGCCCTCGATGAGCTCCCTCGCCTCACCGCGGGGAATGTCGAGTCGCTGGGCCAGGCCGAAGGCCGAGATGCCGTAGATGATGCCGAAGTTGGCGGTCTTGGCACGGCGGCGCTCCTCCGAGGTAACCTCTGCGATCGACTTGTGGTAGAGCTTGGCGGCTGTTGCGGCGTGGATATCCTCGCCCTGACGGAAGGCCTCGACAAGCGACGGATCGCCGCTCAGGTGGGCCATCAGTCGTAGCTCGACCTGGCTATAGTCGGCCGAGAGCAGCAGGTGCTCCTCGTCCGAGGGTATGAAGGCCTCGCGGATGCGACGTCCCATCTGGTCGCGCACGGGGATATTTTGCAGGTTGGGGTTGGTCGACGAGAGTCGGCCCGTAGCCGTAACTGCCTGATTGAACGAGGTGTGTATGCGTCCCGAAATGGGATTCACCAGCAGCGGCAGAGCCTCCACGTAGGTCGAGATGAGCTTCTTCACGCCTCGGTAGCGCAGCACCAGATCGACAATTCGGTGCTTGCCGGCGAAGCTCTGCAGATACTCCTCGTCGGTCGAGTATTGGCGCGTCTTGGTCATCTTGGGCTTCTCCGCAAGGCGCAACTTCCCGAACAGCACCTCGCCCAGCTGACGCGCTGAGTTGATGTTGAGCGCAGGCTCGTCGGCCAGCGTGCGAATCTCGCTCTCCAGCTCCGCAAGCTCGCGGTTGAGCTCGACAGCGTAGTCGGCCAGCTGTGCCGAATCGATCTTCACGCCCGCGAGCTCCATCTCGGCCAGGACCTCAATCATCGGCTCCTCGATGGTGTGGTAGAGCTGCTCCAGCCCCTGCTCTACGATCTGCGGCCAGAGTGCCGCCTTGAGCTGGAGCGTGATGTCGGCATCCTCGGCGGCGTACTCCTTGACCTGCTCGACGCTCACCCGATCCATTGTGAGTTGGCGTGCGCCCTTGCCGATAAGCGACTCGATGGCGATAGGCGTGTAGCGCAAATATCTCTCTGCCAGATAGTTCATATTGTGGCGCGACTCGGGATCGAGCAGATAGTGCAGAATCATCGTGTCGATTTTCTTGCCCCTAACGGCTATGCCCAGCCGTGCGAGAACCATCATATCGAATTTTAGGTTCTGGGCGATTTTAGCGATGCGATCATCCTCGAAAATCGGCCTTACAGCCTCGGCAAAGGCAGCCGTATTCTCGGGTGTGAAGCTGACGTACCACGCCTTGTGCGGCTCTACGGCAAGTGAGAGACCAACGATGCGGTCGCTGTATAGGTCGAACCCCGTGGTCTCGGTGTCAAAGCAGAACTCTTCGCAGCGGCTGATGCGTTCGACAACCTGCTGAAGATCAGTGATATTATCTACTAACGTATATTCGTGCGGCGTAGTCGCGGCCGTGGCGTAAGGTAGCGAAGAGTCCTCCTCGGTGGGGTTATCGGCAGCCACCGACGGCGTTGCAGGTGTTTGCTCGGCCGTGGGTGCCACACTCTGATTGGCTGGCGCCGACATCATCGCAAACAGATCGCCCTGACCATCCATCGCCACCTTGCGCTTGGCCGACGGACGTTGCACCACCTCAGGCTCGGCCACTGCGACGGGCGCAGCCACTTGGCTCGGCATCTCGCGCAGGAACGAGGTGAAGTCGAGCTCGGCATACAGTGCGCGAAGTTCGTCGTAATTGGGCTCGCAAATCTCCAAATCCTCGGCCGAGAACTCGACGGGCACATCAGTGCAGATGGCCGCAAGGCGCTTTGAGAGGAGGAGCTTGTCGCCCCACGCCTGAATTTTCTCGCCCTGCTTACCCTTGATGCTCTGTGCGTTAGCGAGAATATTCTCAACCTCGCCCCACTCGCCCACTATCTTGCAGGCGCCCTTCTCGCCGATGCCCGGCACGCCGGGGATGTTGTCCGACGCATCGCCCCAGATGGCCAAAATGTCGCGCACCAGCTTCGGGTCTGTGATGCCATACTTCGAGCAGATGTCCTCCTCGCGGACGATCTCGATGCCGTCGCCCTTCTGCTTATAAATGTGGCGGTGAGGGCCGACCAGCTGGCCGTAATCCTTGTCGGGCGTAACCATATATACGTCATACCCCTCCTCCGAGGCGCGGTAGGCGAGCGTGCCGATCACATCGTCGGCCTCGTAGCCCGGAATCTCATATATGGGGATGCGCATAGCCTGCAACAGACGGCGCAAGTAGGGCACCGAGGCGATGATGTCCTCGGGTGTCTCGGGGCGGTTGGCCTTGTACTCGGGGTAGAGCTCACAACGGAAACAGCCCCCCTTGGGGTCGAGCGCCACGCCCAGCAGGTCGGGATTCTCGCGCTTCTGAATGTCGCGCAGGAACTTCGTGAATCCGAAGAGTATGGATGTGTTCATACCCGCACGGTTGCGCATCGGGCGACCGAAGAAGGCGTAGTAATATTTGAATACGAGCGCGTAGGCGTCGATAAGGAACAGTCGTTTCATATAAATTGTATTACCTTGATTTCTCCACTTCTGGAGCTTTAGCGACCAAAGCCCCTGCCTGAGGCGGGGGGTGGGGGTGGGTCAGAAACTGCATATGCGGCCAACGGCCGCAAG